>JBHLNW010000093.1:0-13170 GCA_048941185.1 Promethearchaeota archaeon | reverse complement strand
TATAATTCTTCTTCTAAGAAATAGCTCTCTCCCTTCTTAATATATACAATTATTGAACCAAAATTATTACGTATTGTGTATTTATCTCCTTGAACATCTAATATTTCTATAGAATAAGACATTCTTCTTTGCTTCATTATGTCTTCAATGATTTTTTTTTCTTCTTGTATGTCCATGCCTTTAATTTATTTAACACTACAAAAAAAATTTTTTGTTTTTATTATTCTTTAATAAAATCTAAATAAGCATTTTTAGATATTTTCAGCTCCATTTTTAACGAAAATCTACTACAGATGATAGGTTTTAACTATAATAACAAGCTAGTTACTTAAAATTAACTTTAATAAATATATAATCAAGAAAATAGGGAACATAAAGAAAAGTAAAAGAAAGCTTCAAAAAAGCATTGGTAGGGAATATATTAATTATGAATTTAAACAATAAAAAGATTTTTTCATCCAAATTATCATTTAGGGATGTTATATGTAAACTTAAAAAATGGCCGAGGAAAAAACCTTACCATTAATCTCTTTTCATTTATATCGTATTCAAAAACCTAAAATGCTGGAATCAATTTTTAAGCTAATTAATTTTATTTTAATGTTTAATATCCTTATTAAAAAATCGGATTTTTTTTATTAAATCATACATATTTTTATACATTAAAAAACATGTTTATATAAACCATATTTTTTCTTAAACTAATAGTATTGTCTTAAGGCTTTATTCTCTTATACCTGATCTAAAATGGTTAAACAGAAACTGGATATTGGATTTTTCACTTCGATGTACTCCCAAGTTAATGGTACTGCCATAGCTTGTAGAAATCTTGCCGAAGGTATAGCAAAATATACAGGACATAACGTTCATGTATTTGCACCCGGTATCCAATACCCTAAGGTTAAACCAACGAATCTACACCTCTACAATTTTTTTGGTGCCAAAATTGGCCCTAAAACTGGTTTTGTTTTAAGTTTTCCGATACATAGATATTTTTTCTGTTCTCATGATTACCTTGATATTGCTCATATACATACTCATGCCAGTTATGGTTCTATGGCAATTAACTGGGCTAAATATTTAGGTATTCCGATGGTTGGTACACATAATTCACCTCTTAGCTTTTATACTGCGCAATATATTCCGGTTTTTGGCAAACTTCTTTCAAGATTAGATTGGGTGTGGCGTTATGAAAGGCATATATTAGATAAATATGACCTTGTCTCTGTTCCAACTAGATCTAAAAAAGATTTACTGAGAAACCAAAGATTTAAAGAACCAATAGTGTGTTTAACTAATGGTATATCAGATTTATACTTTAAAAATGTAAAAGAAAATGGTATACGCGATAAATATAATTTGGATAGTAAAAAAATTCTATTATATGCTTCAAGATTGTCTCCTGAAAAACACCAATTAAACGTCATTAAATCTTTCAAAAAAATCCAAAAAGAGGTTCCTGATTCTCACTTAGTTCTTGTAGGGAGTGATGGACCATCTAGTTCACATGTCAAGAAGTTGATTAATAGGAGACATTATAAAGATATCGTTTCTTACTTAGGTAGAGTACCTTTCATAGATCTATTAAAGTTGTATAATACAGCAGATCTAGCATGCCTTTGGTCATGGATTGAAGCCGAAGGATTAGTTTTAATCGAAGCAATGGCACAAGGAACACCTTGTGTAGGTGCAAATGCTGTTGGAATTTCAAATGTAATTAGACATGGTAAAACAGGATACCTCGCTAATGATTTCAACGATTTTAATGATAAAGTAATAAAATTATTTAAGGATGATGATTTGCGAGCAGAAATGGCAATTAATTCTAAAATGGTTGCACAAAACTATAAAATTAGTAGAGTAGCTAAAACTTGGGTTAAGCTTTATAAATTTATTATAAATGAACTTTATCCACTTCGTTATTATAAAAAAGAAAGAAAACAAAGAGTTGAATTAGTAAAAGAATTCATTTATAAATTGCCAATTGTATCATTTTAAAATCTCCTTAGAAATTATATAGTGCTGTAATTTCTAATAATTTTCTTTTACATCCTGAGCAAAAATCAAATGACTTTTCATCAATTTCTTTTACTGTATTAGAAAATCTCATGACACATGAATTTTTCATACAGTGATCTGGACCTAAAATTATATGTCCAATCTCGTGAATAACTTCTTTAATAACTCGGTTTTCAAAAATTTTTAAATTTGGTATTCTATTATAGAACTGTTCCTTTAATTTTAATGATGATATTATACAACAACGATGCTTTAAATGAGTTTCTCCAAATAAAAATATAATATTATCATCACTACTAGAATATAGAGGAAGTTCAGTTATTGCAATTATCATTCCAAGGTTTTCTTCTATTCTTTTATTTATCAAAATCTGATAAAACTTATTAGTAGGATGTATCTTTATTTTATTAGATGATTTTTTGATTTCTCGATATTCTGTTTTAACACCTTTAGATATTAATTCAAAAGAGAAATTGTAAATCCCCAAATTTCTAATACTAAAAAAAAAAGAATCAAATGCTTGATTTAAAGAAAGTTTAAGTCTTTCAAAAAGAAATTTATCATATTCTCCAAAAAATAGAATACCAATATGACAAGGTAATGAAAGCTTTTTTGGTGCTTCATGATTCAACTCAAATTCGTCAATATAAGAGATTCCTATTCTTGTAATCAACTTTTTTAATTTATATTTATATCTGCGAATTTTTTGCTCATATTTCCGAAATCTTGGCATTATCAGAGTTTTAAAAGTTACTTTTTATAAGAAGTTTCTTGCGTAGATAATAAAATTGAAATGCCGGGTTTAAATTTATTATTAATAGGTATTTAAGTCATTAATTCTATTATAAATTAAATTAATTATTTTTTATTATCAGTTATATGAAAACATGACAGATTTAATAGAAAATTCAGAGGAAAAAAACCTAAATGAAGAGAAATCTAATATATTTTCGGAAACAGAAGAGAAAGATAAAGAAGTAGTAAAAAAAGATTTTATTCCTCACTTTTTTCCAACTTACAGAATTAAAAGAAAGTTATATCCCGTACCAATAATTCTTGTAATTTCATTCTCAGCAATTTTAGCTTATCTAACTTATGTTGAAGCCGGAGTTCAAATTGATGGAGGCTACATTTCAGAAAGTGAATTTGGAGCATTAGGAGGAATCTTAAATGGATTAATTTATACGGGTTTAGCTGGAATTTCTGCTTTTATCATAATTTTCGTTATAAAGAAGAAAGGTATTGGGGTTTTAATGTATATTTTTGGTTTTAGTTTTGGACTAATCGGATTTTTTCAAACTTACTTTTTTGGATATACTATAATATATTTATTATTTTTAGATTCACCTCTTTTATTCTATTTATTTTATTATGAATTGATTTTGCTAGCTGCAGTTTTTACAATTTTCATGTTATACTTATATTTTACTTCAAAATCGATAAAAACAAAAAATTTTATCGTTTTATATATTGGATTATTAATTGGAGCGTCTATGGGCGTCTTAATGCCTCTCTGGACTACTCTAGCTATCTTAATTGGGATTTCATGTTGGGATATTTTTGCTGTGTTATATAAACATGGACCAATTAAACAATTGATTGATATTGCGTCAACTCCAGAGGAAGAAGTTACTCTATCAGAGCAAGAATTACAACAAAAAATTAAAACTGGAGAATATGAGTATGATACTTCCAAACTAGAAATTGGAATAGGAGATCTTGCTTTTTATAGTATGCTTACTTCTAGTGCCCTAGTTCAAACTAATAATTTAATTGTTATGATTTTAACTGCACTTGCAACAATTGTAGGAACTGGAATTACTATACTTGGTTTGAAACGAAATAAAATTTTACCCGGTCTACCCATATCGATTTTCCTTGGAATAGGGACTATGTTACTTTCTTGGTTCCTAATTTCAATTTTTTTCTTATAAATAATATCAATTTTGAGGATCAAAGCATGAATAATATACATAATATTAAACAGATCGCTGTTATCGGGGCTGGAACTATGGGACATGAAATTGCTCAAGTTGCCTTGATGGGAGGATTCAAACCTGTAATTTTGAATGATTTAGACGACAAAATATTAGAAAATGCATTCTCTAAAATTAAAAATGGTTTAGAAAGACTACAAGTTAAGGAAAAGTTAAGAGAAGGATTTACAGCAGAATCTCTTATGAAAAATCTTAAAAAACAAGTAGATTTAAAGAAAGCAGTGTCTAATGCTGATTTTGTATTTGAAGCAATTCCAGAAATAATGGAATTGAAACAAAATCTTTTTGCGAAGTTAGGTAAATTCACACCTGAGCATACTATTTTGGCAACAAATACTTCAACCATGAGTATAACTGAAATCGCCTCTTCTTCTGGTAGATCTGATAGAGTCATAGGATGCCACTTTTTTACCCCAATTGTAGTGCTTAGATTGATTGAAATCATAAAAGGAAAAGAAACATCAGAAAAAACTGTTGAGATTGCTAAAAAAGTTTGTCAAGAATTTCCTGCTCTTAAAGGTAAGAGAGTTTTACCAATCCTCGAAAAAGAAAGCCCAGGGTTTATTGTAAATAGATTAACGATAGGAACTGGTCTATATTTAAATTGGCTTCTTGATTATGCTAGCGAAAATGATATTCCATTAGAACAAATTGATGCAGATGCAAAAGATTTAATGGAGATTGGACCATATGCTAGATGGGACTATTTAGGTCTCGATGTTATTTATAATGTCCTGAAATATTTTGAGAAAACGGTTTCTCCTGATTTTTGTCCAGGTGCAACTTTATCTAAATTAGTAAGCGAAGGTCAATTAGGCAGAAAAACAGGTAAAGGACTTTTCACTTGGAAAGAAGGAAAAGCAATAGTTGATAAAACAAAAAGAGCAGGACTTCTTAATCTTGAACTTTTAATGGCAATTCAGTTAAATGAAGGATGTAGACTTCTTGAAGAAAAAATTGTTTCTAGTTATAAAATGATTGATGACACTATGGTCGCTGGAATGGATACACCTGGACCATTTGGTATGGGGAAAAAAAATTATGAAAAATGGGTTAAATTACTTGAAGATTTTATTGAAGAATCAAAATTAACATATCTTACCCCCTGTAATTTAATGAAATCAGGTAAATTCATTCAAATGCGAAAGTAATAACTTAATAAAAAAAATCATTTCTTATAAAATTCTTATTAGTTCTCTATTAGCCAATCAAATATAATCCAAACAAACATTAATCAAATAATTTATATTATAATTGTATGCATCTTATGAGAAAATATAATTTATACATTAAGAGTTAAAGAAGAAGGAAAACTCTATGTCTAAAGAAAGTGATACTCCAAAGTCTGGTTTTGATAAAATTATTGACTATTTTAATAATTCACTTGAAATAAACCGTCCGGTTGCTATTGCCAAAGTTGTAGAGGAAACTGGTTTTTCTTGGAGTTTTATTAAAAAAACATTAGCCAAAATAAGTGAAAATTATGATGGATTTCATTTCGAAAAATCTGGTAGCACATGGATTATCTGGAAAGATCGTGATCATTTAATAAAAAAACTAAATGATACTTGTTCCCGTTTATTGGATGATAATTAAAAAAGAATTTATTTTTTGTATTCGGTTTTCCTTAAATTTTTAAGAGAGATCGAAATTATTTATAAAATTTATGCTCTCCAATTCTTTGAAAAGATCAAATCGCGATCAATTTTTATGTAAAATCCCAGAGTGTAAAAACTGTTCAACTTATCTTGAAAAATTAAATAGACTCGAAGAAAGAAATCTTAACTGAATTACTTCTATTGGTCAAGATTTTAACAAAATCTCCTTAATCACTTCAAAAAATGATATTATTCTTTCTCCTCTAATTTATTTTGAATATATCTAAATAAGCTTATTAATTCTTCAGTAGTACATTTATCTATCAAATCTAATAAATTTTCTGACCAAGATTCTGTACATTGCTCACATTCAAACATAAAGTTAAAATTTTCTTTTTTTTCTTCACTTTTCATAACTATAGAACCCTTTTTTATTTTTAAGGCGGGAATCCATTAGGAATAAAATCTGTAATGAATACTTACTAAATCCTTTCTTTTATTATATATATTCTTTCTATTTTCTTTTCTGAAGAAATAATTTTCTGGTTCATTACTTTCTATGCCTCTAAAAAAAACTCTGTTATTATCAGTCCATAGGTGACCTACTATTAAACTCATATTATAATTTGTACCAGTACTATACTTTTGGAACGTTGAAAATTGATTTAATTTTGACTCCCTACTTACTATTAATATTAATTTAAATCACTACTTTTAAACAAAAAATTTGTATCAAAATCATTTTAGAACTTTTATAAAGAAATCTAATCTTATGATGATAGTTAAAATTAGTAGTAAATAACTCGGTATCAACAATAATTTCTATTAATTTTTGCAGCCCTCCTCCCTATAGGATTATTACCATTAGATTCGATATGATTAAGGTGTAAGCTTTTAATATATAACCAAAATCTTGATTTTTTTTTAATTTTATAATTGAATCTCAAATTTAATATTTAAATTCCACTAAGTGTTAACATTTTCGATTCCTTTTGTAAATCTAACCACCCCATCTAATTCATGGATATAATATTCTGACTATAGTTTTAATTTTAAGCACGTTAGCATTAATTATTCTATATAAAAAGTCTCAAATATCTAAAGAATAATTTTTTTTTACTTTATCTGATTCCTTTAAAAAACCTTTTTATTAGTGTAAGATTTAACTTAGTGTGAAATTTCACACTCACAAAAAGTATGGGTATTTTAAATGAAAGTTGAAAAATCAAGTCAAGACCTTGAAAATGAAGTTATTTATTCTGGTTTATGCATTCATTGTGGTTCATGTAACGCATTTTGCCCGCACATGGATTTTAATAAAGAAACAGGTGAAGCCTATGTGGTAGATGAATGTGCTGAAACAGTAGGACTCTGTTACAACTCTTGTCCAAGAAGTTTTTTACCTATATCAGAAATTGAGATGAAGCTTTTTGGGAAAACTCGAATAGATTTAGCTGTTGGAGTATATAAAGATATAATTCAAGTAAAATCAAAAAATAAAGATGATATATTATATAATCTTGTTGTTGCGGGTTTTGAAGCAGGAATTATAAAGCATATAGTCCTAAGTGAAGTTAAAAGTAAAAAACCTCCAGTATCACTTCCTGTTGTAGTTGATAATGCCAAAGATGCAAAAAAATATATTCCTAAAGCTACAAGTGAGAATGCAGGCCCTTTAATCACTGGTATTGGCCAAGCTTATAAAGATTACAAACGTGATATAGGGATTTTAGCAAACCCTTGCCATATTCAGGGTCTTGCAAAAATTCTTGTATCAGATTTTAACACGGGGGCAGAAAGAACCTCATTAAGAATAGCCTATGCGTGTTCTTCAGGTGGAATGACTGGTTGTAAATATTGTACTGACTTCTCGGGAGAATTTTCTGATATTTCATACTCACCATGGGGAGCTCCAAAAGGTTCTGGTGAAGCTTTTCTTATTATTAGAACTGATATAGGGCAAAAATTAGTTGATGTAGCAGTTAAAAAGAAATTAATTGAAATTACAGACCCCAATCCAGATCTATCAGAGATGAAGAAATTCCTAAATAAAAAACGCAAAAAAAATTTCTTAACTCTATTAGGTAAGAACTTAATAACAGCAAAATACCTAAATTTGAATATTGATGAGTTAAAGGATATTTTAGAACAGTAATAACTATTTTTTATTTTTTATTATTATTATTACCTTAATTAATCCTCGTCTGATAAAATATTATAATTTCGCAGTAAATTAAATATAAAGTTTGTTTAATCTATTATTTATAGAAAGAAAAATTATTTACGATTAAAATATATAATTATAATAATTTTTCAATATCAGTTAAATAGAATGTCAACTCGAAAACTTCTCTTTAAAGTTGTTGTTGTTGGAGATGGCGGCGTCGGAAAAAGTACAATGGTTCAAAGATTAACAACTGGACAGTTCATTCCACAAAAAATAACAATTGGTACAGATCTTGCGATCCAAAATATCCAAATTAGTAAAAAAATATCAGCAAACCTCCAGATATGGGATTTCGCAGGAGAAAGACGATTCAGAATTTTTTTACCTAATTATGCTCGAGGAGCAACTGGTTGTTTATTATGTTATGATATTACACGGCGCAGTAGTTTTGACAATTTAGAAGAATGGTATGACATTGTCAATAACAATGCTGATAATCCGGTATTTATTTTAGTTGGTGAAAAAGCGGATTTAGCAGATATTAGGAGAAGTGTTGACTCCGACCAAGCTGAAGAATTTAAAGAAAAATATAATATTGAATATTTTATTGAGACTTCTTCTAAAAGTGGAGAAAATAATAGAGATGTTTTTGAAACTTTAACTCGTGCAATATTTAAAAAGAAAGCGATGATAAATTAGAATTAATTAAATTTTATAATCAACTTTACAAAAAAGCCTTTTAATCGCTTTTTAACTGTTCTTTTATTCTATTATTCAGTGCATTTAGATTTTCTATTATTTTAATTTGAATGTTTCTAGGTAAGGGTTCGAGAATCTTATCTAATTTTTGTTTATCAATTTTATTGATATTTTTATAATTCATCATAAGGAAAATAATTGTTAAAATTGGTGAAATAATAAGATATCCAAAGAAAAAATAAGAAATTAATATAATTTGAGAACCAGGAAGTAGTAATTGTATTCCCAAGCTCCCATAATTCATTAAAAAAAGCGTAAGTAAGTTTAAAATATTTAAAATAAAAAAAACAATAAATGAGATGTAACTCATCATCCTAAAATTATTCATTTTAAGATACGAAATTATGTTTCTTAAATCTTTAGATAAATGGTGAGTAGTTCTTACTTCATTTACATCCGTTATAATTTCAGTTTTAGTGTTCTTCCATGAATCAATAAAAATCCAAAAAAAACTAAATGTATATAGAAATATAAAGAATATAAAAAAAAATAAGAAATAAGTATTGACGAGATGAGGATTATATAATGATTCTCCACCTAGCCAAAAAATTAGGATCAACTGGAAAAGTGTGCAATAAAATAACCGATTTGCATGTGTTCTTTCTAAACCTAAAGGGTTATATACAATAGGACTATTAATAAACTCTGTTTTTGTTTTATTACTGCTAAGAATTCTAAAAAATAATGAAAATGTGAATGTTATTAAAGGAAATAATAATAAGAGTATATTTTCCCATCCTTGAGCCATGATTAATAGAAATAGGAAGAAGAACAAGATCAAATCTCGTAAAAGACTCTCAGAAAGTAATGCTTTTAATGACAAATAATGGTTATTGTTATTTTTATCATTCATTTTCTTTATTAAAACATACTTAATAAATAAATTTTTATGAATTCCACTATTTCACTATTTAATTAAAACACATTAGTACAGTAATGGTGTGTAGAAAATATGACTAAAAACCTAACTGAGAATAGAAAAACACCTCTCTATGAGACTCATTTAAACCTTGGTGCACGTATGGTTAGTTTTGCTGGATGGCTGATGCCCGTTCAATACGAGAGTATTATAAAAGAGCATGAAGCTGTTCGTTCTAACGCTGGTGTTTTTGATATATCACATATGGGAGAATTTCTTCTGGAAGGTAAAGATGTAATCGAATTTCTTCAATATATAATGATAAATGATCTTAATTTATTAGAACCAACAAAAGGTCAATATTCTTGCATGTGTTATGAAAATGGAACTGTTGTTGATGATCTTGTCTATTATGAGGAAAATCCAGAATTTTTTAGAATGATTGTCAATGCTGGTAATATTGAAAAAGACTTAAAGTGGTTGAAAGACCATATTGGCAAATTAGATGTAAAAATAACAAACTTTTCCGAAAAAAGAACTCGTTTGGCATTTCAAGGTCCTAAAGCAGATGAATTACTTCAACCCTTAGTAGATGTAGATTTATCAAAGATCAACCGATTCTATTTTGCTCATTGCACTATTAAGGATAATCCTGTCTTTATAGCAAGAACCGGATATACTGGAGAGAGAGGATTTGAAATATCCTTTGAAAATGTTTATGCTAAAACAATATGGAATGATTTAATTGAAACTGGTGCAATACCGGTCGGTTTAGGTGCGAGAGATTCTTTAAGACTAGAAGCTTGCTATTCACTTTATGGACATGAAATAAGTGATTCTATTAATCCTGTTGAAGCAGGTCTTTCTTGGCTAGTTAAACCTAAGGAGGGAATTGAATATATTGGAAAAGAAGTTTTATTAAAGCAAAAATCTGAAGGAACAGAAAGAATTTTAGTGGGTCTTAATTTGATTGACAAAGGAATTATTAGGGAAGAATATAAAATCTTTAAGAAAGGCAATGAAATTGGATTTGTCACATCTGGAGGGTATTCACCAACGCTTAAAAGGACAATTGGTTTAGGACTTATAAACAATCAATACAAAGAAATAGGTACTGAAATTGAAATTGAAATTCGCAAAAAGTTTTTAAGAGGAGAGATAGTAACTACACCATTTTATCGTAATGTGTAAAAAGAACAATATTTAGTAAATAAAAGGTGAAAATTTATGGATTATGAATTTCCTAATGGTTTAAAATATACTTCTACTCACGAATGGGTTAAAGTCGAAGATACTACAGCAATAGTAGGAATTACTGATTATGCCCAACACCAATTAGGTGATATAGTATTTGTAGAACTTCCAGAAGTTGGAATGGTATTTGAAAAAGGAAGTAACGCAGCAGAAATTGAATCAGTAAAAGCTGTTGGTGATTTAATTATGCCATTATCTGGAGAAATTATTGCCATAAACGAAAATATTGCTGATACCCCTGAGATTATTAATTCGTCTCCGTTTAAAAGTGGATGGATAATTAAAATTAATTTTTCTCACCCGAGTGAAATAGATGAACTCTTATCTGTTGAAGAATATATCGAAATAATCCAAAACGAAAAATAATAAAAGTTTTTTCTTTATTATTTTATTTAATTTTTGAATAATTTAGTAATTGAGTTGTTTAAATTGGATTTTGTACCTCATGATGAAAAAACAATTGAAAAAATGCTAGATATAATTGGTGTAAAATCTATACATGAATTATTTCAAGATATCCCTAACGATTTATTTATTGAGACACTTAATATTCCTCCTGGGTTATCTGAACCAGATCTCATACGCCAAATGGAGAAAATCTCTAAAAAGAATAAACTATATTCCAGTTCTTTCTTAGGAGCAGGATGTTACTTTCATTATATTCCATCCTTAGTTAATTTTGTGACTTCAAGATCAGAATTTTATACGGCCTATACACCATATCAAGCTGAAGCGAGTCAGGGATATTTGCAAGCTATTTATGAATATCAAACAATAATTTCAAAATTAACTCAAATGGATGTTACAAACGCTAGTATGTATGATGGATCAACCGCTCTTGCCGAAGCTGCTATTATGTCTACCATTATTACGCAGAAAAACTCTATAATATTGCTTGAAGGAATTCATCCAGAATATATAGAAGTAATTAAAACATATTGTTGGGGGCAAAATATTAATATAGATTTAGCAAATGAGGAAATTCTAAAAGAATTTCTCTCCGATGATGTAGCAGCTGTTATATTTCAAAATCCTAATTTTTTTGGGGATATTGATGATGTCCATAAAATAATAAAAACTGTGAGAGATAACTGCCCAAATTGTTTGATAATTCAAGCTATGACAGATCCAACTTGTTTAGGTATTTTAAAGCCTCCAGGAGAAACTGATGTCGATATTTTTGTTGCTGAAGGTCAATCTTTTGGTTTATTGCCTTCATTTGGAGGTCCAGGATTAGGAATTTTTACAGCTAAACAGAAATATTTAAGGAAGATGCCAGGAAGGCTGATTGGAAAAACTAAGGAAATCCATGGAGAAAAAGAAGGATTTATTTTAACACTGCAAGCACGTGAACAACATATAAGAAGAGAAAAAGCAAGTTCTAATATTTGCACAAATCAAGCATTATGTTCATTAGCAGCACTGGTATATCTTTTAGCTTTAGGAAGAACTGGTTTAAAAGAGGTTGCAATTCAAAATATACAAAAAGCACATTATGTAAAGCAAAAGCTTAGCGAAATTTCTGGTTATGAGATACTAAATACTAAACCCACTTATAATGAGTTTCTAGTCAGATGTCCCAATATTAAATCTTTAATTGAGCACTGTAAACAACGAGAACTTCTACCTCCTTTAGAAATTTCAAAATATTATTCAGAAATGAAAAATATCGCCTTAGTATGCGTAACTGAAATGAACTCAAAGCAATCACTCAATAATTTCCTTGAAGCTGCTCGTTCGGCTTCAAAGAATAAACTGGAGGAGTAATAATTGTGAATTCAAACATTCAATTAATTTTCGAAAGAAACACTAATAACGATCTGAAAAACTTTTTACCACAAATGGATATTGATGCAGTTAATATTGACAAAATTCTCCCAAAAACCATGCAAAGAAAAGAATTACCAATTCCCAATATTCCTGAGGTTGAAATAGTCCGTCATTTCATTAATTTAAGTAATATAAATTATGGAGTAGATACAGGTATTTACCCACTAGGTTCCTGTACAATGAAATACAATCCTAAGATAAATGAAATTATAAGTAAAATTCCCAATTTTACCCTTATTCACCCCTTACAAGAAGAAAATAATGGTTGCCTTGAATTACTTTATCATATCTCAGAGTTATTAGGTGATATAACTGGCATGGATGGATTTACAATGCAACCCGCAGCTGGGGCTCATGGAGAGTTAGTTGGATTATTAATAATAAAAAAGTATTTCGAAAGTAAAAATATTAAAAAAAATAAAATTATCGTTCCTGACTCTGCTCATGGAACAAATCCTGCATCCGCGAAAATGGCTGGATTTTCGATAATTGAAATACAATCAAATAAGCACGGAGAAGTTCCATTAGATCAAATTGAATTTGCTATGAAAGAAGGAGATGTTGCTGGTATTATGCTTACTAATCCAAATACATTAGGGGTTTTTGATAGGCAAATTAAAGAGATTACAAAAATTGTACATGAAAATGGGGGATTATGTTATTATGATGGAGCAAATTTAAATCCAA
>JBHLNW010000016.1:0-52408 GCA_048941185.1 Promethearchaeota archaeon | reverse complement strand
ATTTAGTGAAGTTTAATTTACTTTTTTAAATCATCTATAACTTCCTGAACTTGATCTAGTGTTGCGATTGCTTTTATATCAAATTTAGTAAACGGAACATACCTTTGTAATTGTTTTCCTAGCTCAACTTCAGATGTTTCTATAATACTGTAACCTTTTGTTTCCCCTACGAAAGCACCCCAATCCTTTGTTATGCCAAGTTCAAGATCTTTCTTAACCAATGCTAATAGGCCATTCCAGCCTATACCTCTTTCTTTTCTATCGATTGGGATTTTGGCCCAATCTACTTCCCATAAGACTAAATATTTACCCATAAATTATCACTCACAAATATTTTTTGATTTGAAAATTTCTATTTATTGGACATTCATGTACAAATCTTTGTACTAAGACTCTAATTATTTCGCACTCTTTAAAAACTCTTCTTTAAATTAAAAGCAATTTAGAACTGAAGAAGGAATTAATCTTTTAAATATTATTTTAGATGAATAAAATTCTTGCTTTGCCGAAATATAAAGATCTTCGACCCATATTATTATATATTCTTGAATTAGATTAACTGAATTGCTTTTTACGAAAATAGAATGCTTGCATAAAATCATCAGTACAGATTCTACTTATTTCCAGATTAACCGCCTTTCTAAGGGATTCTTTATCATCCACATTCCATGCATGAACTTGAATACCTTTCTTTCTAATAAGAGATACAATTTCTGGTAATAATTGGGTTGGATGTAAATGAACTGATCGTGTTTTTGCTAATCTAGCATGTTGTATGGCTACATATGCAATTACATCTGATTTCATCCAATTTTCCGAAATAGGTAAAAGTAGATCGGTATTATTTCTGGAGAACATTCTTGAATTAATCGTAATAATGCTGGTTCATAAGAAGTAACTTCTATTGTATCAAATAAATTTTCATATTTATTTAGTATCATTCCTATCATCTTAGCCGATTCTGGTTCGGGACTCTTAATTTCAATTTCTAATCCAATTTTTCCCCCAATATTTTCTAAAACATCATCGAGTGTAGGTATTTTATAATTAAGGGTTTTTTAAATTCGATTGCTGAAAATATTAACCGTTCGAAGTTGATCAAGCGTAAAGTCGAAAATAGGACCAGAAGCATCAATGATTTCATTGAGGTAAAAATAATGGTAAATAATGGGGATCTTATCTTTAGTTAGACGAACGTCAAATTCAATACTGTCAGCACTGAGCTCAATAGCATGATAAAATGCTTCCATTGAGTTTTCTAGTGCATTAATCGAGACACCTCTATGAGCAACAATTTCAAAATATTTCATGTTTCTTTCCAAATTATGTGGAGATTGATTTATAATGCTTTTATCTCCCATTTACATAATTTAAGAAAGCTTCTAAGATCATATAAAATTTAGGATCTTCTGGTGTCGATCCATGATCTCTACCTTGTATTTGAAAATAGCATGCTCCAGGAACTACTTGAGCTATTAAGTCTTTATTCAGTGCTTTATCGTTAGAACCAAGAATGGTTATAATCGGAACAGTTATTGATCTTAAATTTTCTTTTGTTTGTTCAAAATCATGTAATCCAGCTGATTTTATTTGATGATAGACGCCAGAAATTATAGATAATGATAAGTTTAAATCATAACCAAGCTGCTTTATGCCCTCATAGAACATTAAACCTGCAGGATCTTCGATTTTTTCACCTTTCAGTGCCTTTAATCTGGCTTCATAAATTTTTCCTACATCTGGATGCACACCAATACCCCCTATAATTGCAGATTTGACCCGTTTAGGATGTTTTATTAATAAAGCTAAAGTTAACCATCCAGACATTGAATAACCGAAAAAATTAGCTCTCTCAATTGATAACTGATCTAAAAGTTTAATATAATCATCAACCATTTTTTTATATTGGCGAGTATCTGTAGGTTTATCACTCTTTCCATGTCCTCTGCAATCGATAAGAACAATTCGATTAGTCTTACTAAGATCATTCAACCAAGGATAACTTTTATAAACTTCTAGACTGGCCATAAATCCATGACTTATTATTAAATCAGGACCACTTCCAATAGTTTCATAATAAATTTTTACTCCTTCATTATCAAAATAGGGCAAAATTTGTCTCCTCACTTTTACTGCTTAAACATTAATGAAGTTATTATAAAATGTTTAAAGAAAGAATTTTAGATATTTATAGTTTGAAGAATTGAACTTCAACAAAAGTTCAATAATGATAAGACTTAATTTTCCTGACTTATATTCTAAACATATGAGGTTGGGCTATAGTGTAAGAGATCCATCACATCATACTTATCCTCAAATTAGAGATTTAACAGTGAAGGTTGAAAGATTAGGTTTTGAATCTATTCATATAACTGATCATTTTTTTAGAGCCGGTGTTACTAAAGAACTTGATGATAAGATAAGAAAACAGCCTTTTTTAGAATCTACTACACTTTTGGCAGCTTTGGCGACAGAGACACAAAGTATTAAATTAGGTCATATTGTTTTGTGTAATTCCTATCGCAATCCAGCTTATTTAGCTAAAGTAATTTTGACATTGGATCATATTTCAAATGGTCGTATTTTACTGTGGTTAGGAGCGGGTTGGTTTAGAGACGAATATGAGGCGTATGGTTATCCATTTCCTACACCAAAAAGAAGAGTGGATGAATTGGAGGAATCATTGACTATTTATAAGAAGATATTTACTGAAGATGAGACTAATTTTGAAGGAAAGTTTTGGAAACTAGAGAAACATAGAAATTTTCCTAAATCAATTCAAAAACCTTACCCACAGATTGTTATTGGAACAAATGTGGGGAATAGAATCATCGATATTGCTTGTAGAGAAGCAGATGGAATCAATCTTGCATATTTAATTCCACGAGATCAAAAAAGATTTAGAGAGAGTATTTCAATAATCAATGAAAAATTGAAGAAATATAATCGCGATCATTCGGATTTTGAGATCTCGCTTTATACTCACATAACATTAGTAGACAGTCAAGAGATGCTTGAAATTGAATATTATAAATTTTTCAGCTATTAAAGATAAAATCCAAGAATTTGAAAATTTTGGTGTTGAAAAAATGGTCACAGTCGTTGAGAGTCCCGAGATGGAAGATCCAATTAAAATCTTTAAAGAAGAGATCATGTGAAAGATTTTACTGAGAAAACTTTTATTTTTAATTAATGATCAAAAGAATTGAAGAAAAAAAAAAAAAGTTTATTGGTTTATTAATATTTTTACATTTCTACTCCGGATCCACATTTAAAGAAAGTTCGTTCTCTTACCCATCCACTATGATCATAGAATTCTGAAGCAAAAAGTGTTGGAGCGCCCCAAAAGCCAAGATCAATATATATTGGAATAAAGACTGTTCCGTATCCTAAAAATCCTATATTAAAATTAGTGGAATTTAATCCTTTTAAAGCAACTCTATCTATTTCAATTTCAAAAATTCGATGTATATATGGTGAATTTATAGAAGACTGGAATCCAAATTGTACTATAGAATTTGTATTATTTAATGTTGCAGAATATACACCACCTCCTAGATGAAGTGTATCATTGATGTGCTCCGCTTCTGGTATATAACATAACATTTCATGTCCTGGATTTCCAGCAAAGGCATTCCAATGAATATCATTGGTAAATTCACTGAGGGAGTTGTCAGTATCAATCCAAACAGCAAGAAATTCGTCAGTTGTATTAGCAGTAATATCACTTGCAAAATCTACTAAAATATAGAGCGAATTTGTCGTTAAATGAACATAAAAGAAATTATGAGTAACTAAATTATCGTCATCTGTTAACAAATATTCTATAAATTGCCAATCTGAATATTGCCAACCTTCAGCTACATTAAAATTACCATCAATAACGACATTAAACGTCCCTTCTTCTCCTAGTCTAGGGAAGTAATAACCAATAAAACCTCCGGATACCCCTGCCACAAGAAAAGTTCCTATAATAACTCCTATCAAATTCTTTCTATCAATCGGCATAATTCTCACCCAATTTTTAATTTTTTTTTATTAAAGGCTATTTCTATATAAGAACAAACTCATTTATTTATTTTTTTTGTACAAAATATTCCAAAAATTCAATAAATTTTTAATACTAACTCGTTTGCCGCTTATGAGGAGTGTATCATGATTTTCATTGAATTATATTGGAGTCGTGCTCTTTTAAAGTGTCGGTAAGGACTAAACACAGTTTCTTTAAAATTACAGTATTCACTTTATCGATAGTATCGTTTGGGGTATGCATATAGTTGTACGCTTGCACTTCACCAATTCCATAACCTTGAAATCCCTTATCTCCTAAGAACCCACCATCAGAATGAGTGCCCAGAACTCTACTCGTAATATAATGTCTAATAGGAAGTCTTCTTTTGTTATTTATTAATAAATAGTTAATATCTTGGATATGATTTCCTTCATTATCTCCTGGAAAAAGAAAAATATAATTAGCTATAGATTCAAAATTAAATATTACTGATTTTTCGATATCAAAATTCTTTAATTTATTATAAAAATGCCTGATCCCTATTGTTCCACATTCTTCAGCTCCACTAAAAAGAAACCACATATCATAATTCTTTAATCTGTTTTCAGGAATACTATAATAATTTAAAAGTTCTAAATTACATGCAATACCAGAGGCATTATCGACTGCACCTACTGAACTATTTTCAGTTTTATTGAGAACTATTATCATCGAAGCAAATATATTTAATGTTAACGGAATCAGCCCTATAATTAAAAATATTATCTCTAAACCTAGAAATTGAAAGTTTCTGAGAACAATAAAAAAAAGTAAAATAACTGACGAGGCAATCCATAGCTTAATTATTCTTATCCGGATTCTAATTGTAAATCTTTGGCCTTTTGAATCCAGATGACTCATAAATAATGCAATTCTATCAGAATTCTCAAACCTATGCGGATTACATTTAATCTTTACAAGTAAGTTTTGTGAAATTAATCTTGAATTGATATTAATTTTCTCAGGATTTCTAGTTAATATAAATGATGTTATAATTATACCAAGGAAAAAAAAGCTCAAAACCAAGGTAAAAATCACAAATATATGTAAGAAGACTAATAATAATAGAAAAATTAATGAACCTGATGAAAATGCTATTTTAGGATACACACGCGAATAAAAAGAACTGAACGTAAAACGTTGGATTTCATAATCCAAATTTAGACTCTCTACTTCCCTTTTTACTTTATTAAAAGCTTTAAGTTCAAATCCTGTTCCTGATAATCGAGGAAAAGCAAATCGTTCAAGATTTTTTTTAATTCTGGCGACTCTAATCATTATTTTCTTTTAGAATGGTTTTAAATATTTAAAATTTGAAAAGAAGCTCTTTTAAAATATAAATTATAATTACATTTTTAATTAAATTTAACCATTAAAAGTTTTCTAGAAACATAATTTAACAGATTTAAACTCGCTAATTATAATCAAATAGAACTGTAATATTCTAAAACTTTTAAGGCAAACCTACTTGAAACTGTTGCAGGGCCCCCACCCATTTCAATTCCTACTTCTATTGCCTCCAAAATTTGTTTTCCAGAAGCGCCAGATTTTATAGCTTCTTTAATATGCCATTCCATACAGGATTCACAATTTATCACAATTGATATCCCTACCGCTATTAATTCTTTGTAAACTTTTTTAAGAGAACCGTCTGAATAGGATTGTTTTTCCATATTCAAAAAAGCCTTGTAAACGTTAGAACCAAGGTTTTTCAACTTTTTATCATATTCATTCCTTTCTTTTATAATTTTTTCAATTTTCTTTCTATCATCCTCATTCAAAAGAATCAGCCTAATTTTTAAATTATTAATTATAATAAGATTCTTTTCCATAAATAGTTGAAAATAATGAACTTTCGAAGAACTTGTTCATGAAATTACAAGATCAATTTCCACTGCTCTTCGGTTAAATTTTGGCCCCACATAAAGTGAGTTTTAGATTCAACCAATTTAAATCCGTTCTTTTTATACATTCTCCGAGCAATTAGAAGATCACTAACTGTTCCTAGTATTACTTTTTGATAACCTCGATTTTTACTGAAATTTAGCGCTTCATACATCAATTTCGTTCCAATTCCTTTATTTCTCATATGTGGTTCAACGAAAAGCCATCGAAGTTGTGCAACATTATCATCAACTTTTACAATCGCAATCGAACCAATAATTTCCGTTCCGCTCTCAACAATCCATAACTTTTCTTTAGATGGATCATAGTTATCAATAAATTTTGCCAGATATTTAGCCACATACGCTTCAAAATTCTCATCAAATTGGTATTGTTCTGCATAAACTACTCCATGCCTGTATGCAATATATCCAATATCACCAGGTCTATGAGATCGTATGCTATAAAATTCTGGTTTTTCAGTTTCATGTTTTAATATTCTCTCAATAGTTCTCATTGAATTAACTAGTTGATCTTGTTCTTCATCAGATATGTTAGTAAGTAAAGCTTTAATCTGTTCACTTGCCTTGTCTTGAAGTTTTGAGATCACTTTTCTTCCATTTGATGTTAATGAAAGCAATTGTTTACGTAGATCCTTACTCGATTGTTTCTTTTGAATTAATTGCTTTTCTTCAAAACTAGTCAAAATTCTGCTGAGATATGCTGGATCCAAATTAAGTAGTTTAACAAGTTCACTGGCAGTTGTAGTGGATAAACGGTTAAGTTCGAACATAATCCTTACTTCAGTTAAAGAAAACTCACTTTTTAGGAGTGTTTTGTCTAATAAACCAAGTAAATTAGTATAGAAACGATTGAAGCTTCGAATTTTTCCTATTCTCTTTAGATTTATTTTCATTGATATTCATATATTATTATGATTTTGTCAATTTAAAGCTTGACAAATGCAACTAAGTACTTGACTTTATCAAGTAGTTTTAGATGATAGCCATTTCCCTAAAAAATTGGCTTTTAAAAATATACTTTTAGATCTATAGTCATGATTGTAGACCATTGCGATAAAACCATTAGCATCAAAATTGTTTATTTTGGACCTGCTTTTTCAGGTAAGACCACTTCAATAAAAGCGTTATTTTCTCATTTTGGTAAAGCTGAAGCACTTTATAGTATTGAATCTACAGTGAATAGAACTTTATTTTTTGATTATGGTATAGTAACTTTCAAAAACCAGGAATGGAAATTAAAGCTTCACATTTATACCACAACTGGTCAAGATTTCTATTTTGTTACGCGACCAGTAACATTACGAGCGGTTGACGGGATAATAATGGTATTAGATTCGCAGGAAAAAGTTTATGAGCGTAATTTAGCGTCTTGGCAAGAACTTATTTCCTATTTTCGTGAATCTCTTAATGAGATTCCAATAATAATTGCATTTAACAAACAAGATTTACCTGAAAAGTTTAATCCAAGAGATTTCTTAAATGAAATTCATGTTGATAAATTTAGCAATATTGAGAAAAGATTTACTATTGCTATCAGTGGAGAAGGAGTTTTAAAATGTTTTGAAGATATTTTACGTTTAATTTTAGGTAAGTATTATAAACGTAAGTTAGTTTCAGCTGTTAATTGGTTCAATTAAGTACTTAAGATTTTCTATATTGGTTGATAAAGTTTTTTATCCACTCAAGTTTAGGAGGATTATGCTTTTTAGCTTTTGAAAGAAATTCTTGAGCTTCACTATTATCAGGATCAATTTCTAAGGCGTAATTACAAAAATCGACTGTATTTTCATAAAAGCCAAGCTCATATGTGATAATTGCTAAATCAAGTAGTGCATCACTATTTAAGGGATCTTCTAATATAAGAGTATTAAGATTTTTGTTAAGAACCATGTATGCTTCAATAAATTTCACTACTTTTTCCGCAGGTTGAATGATATCTTCATGGCCTTCTAGCAATATATCTATATTCAATCCCAAAAGTTTCTGCATTGATTTAAGATAATCATCTAAACTACCCCCCTGAACATTAATAGCTATACCAGGAAGATCTCCAGCAAATAAGATTCTTTTACCTCCTGTTTCTAAAAAGTATGCCACTGATCCTGGAGTATGTCCTGGGATGTGAATGCATTTAAACTCAAGAATTCCAAATTTTAAAGTTTCTCCATCACTTTTTACTTTCTTATCAATTTTAATAGCTTCATATTTAAAATCTGCATAAATTTCTGCAACATCCGGAGCTGTTATCTTTAGTTCATTATCTTTAACATCTAGTTCATGCGCATAAAATTTGATATCTTTATTTATTTCTTTAAGTTTATAACAAGCACCAAAATGGTCTATATGACCATGTGTTATAAGACAGTGTTTAATATTATTTAGATCAAAAGCTTCATTCTCGATACCTCTAATTGGTTCAAAATTAAGCCCAACATCAATCAATACTAAGCCATCGTCACTTTTAGTATCAACCATATAAACACAGCAATCAGGCGATTTAGGATCATAAGGTTTTACTATGTAAACATTGTCTACAACTTTTTTCATTAAAATCACTATTTAAATTCAAATCCTTAAGAGTGAAGATTAATATTTACTAATTTTAAAAAGATTTTGCCCAAAAGCAGAATCCTGCAATAATATTGAGACTATTTTAAAAAATTGGTTACTATAAATGATTTCGTACCAGTGCATTTAAAAGTTGATTATAAAACTCGACCTTCAGATTGATTTATTGTTTTTATTGGTCTGAGAACAACGCAAACTCTCTCAACGCTTCTCACATCAGCACGAGCACGAAATGCTTCTATCAATGCATCTAATTCTACTATTTCTGGTACATTTACTTTTATTAAAACTCCACATTCTCCAGCAAGAAAATAAACTTCCTCACATTGGGGAAGAATTTGAGCTTCTCTCAACAATTCTTTTGTCTCTGCTTGAGTTTTTGGAATCAGAGTAAGGAATGCAATAATACACCTTTCATCTTCGCGGCAGATCTTTATAGTGAATTTTTCAATAACTCCCTCATCTTGCAGTCTAATAACTCTTTTTCTTACAGTAGATTCAGATAGTTGTACAATTGGATCTGCTGCAATTTCATGATATGGTCTTCTAGAATCTTCCAGAAGCATCTCTAGAATTCTTTTATCCTTATCATCGAGATTTTTCATATTTATTCATGCCTATTTTTTGTTAATATTCAAAAAAAATAATAATTTTAAATTAAAAATTATAAAAAATTTTGTTTCTTTATTGCTTTATTATAACTTACTTAACATATTTGGGGTAATCCTTAAGTAACGGTTCAAATAATCTTTCATATTCAACAGCCATGCAATGAATTCCAGCAGCTTTTGTTGTTTTCTTGATCTCCTTTATAAATGGTTCAAAAAATTCAATATTAATCTTATCGAGTGCTGCATATTTAGCTGGTTTGTTCCCTTTGTTTTCTTTTTCTGCTGTCTTGAGTGATTTCAGGAGATCCTTTGGAACTGAAACACCAGGTATATAGTTATCGAAGTACCAAGCTATCCCGTGAGATTTTAATGGAAAGACACCCAATAGAACAGGTACATTAAATTGCTCTAGATCTTTAAGAAAATCTTTTGCTTGGTCAATATCGAAAGCTGTTTGAGTTTGAATGAAATCAACTCCTTGTTCGACTTTACGTCCTACCTTGAGAATTTCAGGTTCCCTTGGATTGCTATTTGGGTTGGCTACACATCCAAAATTCATATCAATTTTACCACCTTCAAGTTCATTACCTTCATAATCGGTTCCTTCATCAATCATCATAGTAAGCATTTCAGCGAACTGAGTACTATCTATATCATATACGGGTCTACCTTTTTTATGATCTCCTAGTGCTGTGTGATCCCCAGTCAGAGTTAAAATGTTTTTTAATCCCAATACTGCCCCTGCTATTACATCTCCAAACAGAGCAACTCGGTTACGATCTCTAACGGTGACTTGCCAAACTGCTTCAATCCCTACCTTTTCTTGAATTAAATAACTAGGAACTAATGAAGACATATAGGCATCTCCTTGAGGTCCATCTGTTACATTAGCAGCAACTATTTTTCCAGTTTTTTTCATTTCTTCAGCAGAATGAAAAATTTCGCTTAGATCAAGAATTTTTTTGGGTTCAAGTTCGCCAGTAAAAACAAAGTGACCCTCTTCAATAGCTTTACATAATTTACTATAAGCTGGTCTTTTGGCCATCTATTATTTCGCCTCCTCTTTTTTTTCTTCTACATTTGAATACTCTTTATATATTGTTATATAACTAGGACTCGTAGAAGTACGATAATCTCTTGGTCCCCGATACTTTTTAAATAAATCAAGTCTATTAAACTCTTTCAATCTCTTCCAAATATTGACCCATGCACAAGGAATTGTATATCCTCCTACTTCACACATTCCATCAACCATTCCTCCACAAGGACCATTACTTAGATGCTTTGCACAACCAGCACGGGGGCAGACTCCCCCAGTTTCGCCAATTATGCAAGCTCCGCATTCTTCGCAATATTCGATATAACTATTTTCGCCACTGTTTTGGACTCCTCCAAAATGACTATCTTGAGCGGGATAAGTCAAGATTTGCGGTAAAACTTTATTTAACATCACAACACCTAGTCCACAAGCTAATGATACAATCGCTTCAAAACCTTCAATGTTAGGTCGTACAGTGGTTGCCGCAATTCTATCATCACATTGCCTAAGAACTGTTATTGCTTTCCACTTGAGCTTTTTACCTTCCGTCCGGGCTTTTAATTCTAACAACTGTCCCAAAACTTTAGCTTCGGTCAAACTCCTTGGTGGTTGGCAACAACCATCACAACCTGTTATTAAGATTTTATTATAATTTTTTACCATCTCATAGATTTCGTTTATATCTTTTTGTTGTGTAATTATCATATCACATTACTCCTTTCTTTCAAATTTTTTTTTTTTTAATTTTTATGATTTATCTTAACTGTGTTTGAAAAAAATGCATTTTTTATGTTGTTAATTTCTCAATTAACTTATTTGGTTTTACACTTCTATTTTTTAAACTGAGTTCTTCTAACTCTACTCCGAGCGCTATAGCCATCATTTCAGCTAGATAAAGTACGGGAATATCCAATTCTTTACCGGTCTTTCTAGCGATTATCTTCTCTTTTCGGTCATATTGAGTTGTACAGGCAGGACAAACAGCAATTAACCCATCAACTTCTTCTTCAAGCTCACAAAGTTCAGTCATTTTATCTTCAACTAATTTTTCACCAATTTCTTCTTGTAACCTAGCGCAATATCCACAACATTCCAGTTTATTGGCAAATTCCACCGTTTTTGCTCCAAGAGCTTGAAGAATAATATCCATTTTCTCAGGTTTTTCAGGGTGATCAAATTGCATAATTTTACTTGGTCTAATTAGATGACATCCATAATGAACAGCGAGATTTAAATCATCTAATGGTTTAACGACTAAACTTTTTATTTTGTCTAACCATTCTGGTTGGCTAAATAACTCAACAAAATGATAAACTTTTGTTTTTCCAGTGTAATTGTAATTGATTTTATTTAGGATACCGTTTATTTTCTTAAGATATTCCTCATCTTCTTCAAGCAACACACTAACAGTTTTTAAAGTTTCATAACAGCCAGAACATATAGTTAGGATATCTACACCCATTTTTTCAGCAATAGCTAAGTTTCTTGCTCCTAATGTCATCCAGGTATCGATATTTAATGATTGTAAGGATACAGGTTCAGGGCAACAACTAACACCTTCCATTTCTCTAAGTTTTAAATCTAAAATGCTAGCAACGTCCCTAAAAGCTTTCTCTAAATGAGGAAGTTTAAGTGGGATAGTGCATCCAATGAAAAAACCTAATTCCTTTTTGATCATTTATCATCCACCTCCTGTTTCGCGAGACTCCCAAGTCCCGTTTCTTCAATTATGAATTTTATTTCTTTTAGATCAGGGGGGATTAAATTAGGTAATCCCATTCTTTCTCGCCGTCTGTCTATATTGTCTTTCAATCCACCAGTATAAGGTACAACATATCCGTTATTATAGATTGTGACTACAGTACCTGAATATTCTTTAGGAATTTTACCTTCTTTGACAGCCATATTTCTTAGTAGTGCCAGAATAAATGAATAATCAACATTCTTTGGACATCTTTCAGTACATCTATGACATAAAGAACATGTCCAAATTGCCTTACTCGATAACACTTCTTTTTTTAGACCTAAAAGACAAGAAGCTACAACTCTATGTGGTTGCATATCTACATATTCTGTAACTGTACAACCACTACTACATACTCCGCATTGAATGCATTTTAACAGTGATTTTGCTCCTACTTTTTTACTAATTTCATATCTAAATAAATGATCTAGTTCACTATCATTCTTCTTTAACATTTGAGTCATTTTTTAGGCACCCTCCTTTGCTTTTTCTTTTTTAGTTTCTATTTTATCACCATTTTCTGCCAACGGACCTAATTCTTTGACTCTTTTTACGAAATTCGTAACAATTTCAGAGAAACGTTTTCCCTCACTAGCTGAAACCCATTCAAGTCGATATCGATCCGGATTGATGCCTACTTTTTCAAGAATTTCATGGACTTCATTATATCTCCGGAGCATATCATAGTTGCCTTCTAAATAGTGGCAGTCACCAATATGGCACCCTCCAACAAATACCCCATCAGCACCTTCTAAAAATGCCTGTAAGATGAAATGCTTTGGAATTCTACCAGTACACATAACTCTAATAGGTCTGATATTTGTAGGATATTGAAATCGGCTTACTCCACATGTATCTGCTCCAGCATAACTACACCAATTGCATAAGAATGCCACAATCCGAGGTCTTTCATCAACAAATTCTCCCTTTACAGCTTCCTGGATCATAGGATAAATTTGCTCGTCTGCGAAGTGACTCATGGTAATCGCACCAGCAGGGCATGCAGCGGCGCAGTCACCACATCCTTTACAAAGGAGAGGGTTCGATTCAGAAACTAGTATTTCGTTATCAAAGTTGACACCAATAGCTCCGAAATTACAAACTTCCTCGCATTTTTGACAAGCGATACATAAAGCAGGATTAACTAATGAAACTAAAGGTTCATTCTCGACTTCACCAGAAATGAGAGGAATCAATGCATGGGCGGCTGCTCCTTTTCCTTGGGAGATTGAATCAGCAATACTTTTTGGGCCATGACAGGTTCCTGCCAAATAAATTCCATCAGTTGCGAAATCAACGGGTCGTAATTTAATATGTGCTTCTAAGAAAAAACCATTTTGGTCTCTCGCACATTTTATCATTTCACCTAATTTTTGAGTATCATTTGGAATTAAAGGAGTAGATAATATTACTTTATCAGCTTCAATATTTAGATCTGTTTGAGTAAGAATATCTTTTACATTTACAACTAATTTTCCATTATTAGGATCAACAGTAGGATATTCATTAAATCGTATATAATTAACATTTTCTCGAGCTTTCCAGTAATATTGTTCCTCATAAGTTCCTACTCGAATATCTCGATATAACACGTAAAGATTTGAATTGGGGTAGTTTTCTTTTACATATAGTGCATGTCTAATTGATTCAGAACAGCATATCAAGGAACAATATGTTACTCCATTGCTCCCTTCAGGTTGACGAGATCCGACACAATGGATGAAAACTAAAGTTTCTCCATCTTTTAAGTCGTTATTTTTAAGTCTTTCAGATAACTCTAGCTGAGTCATCACATTCTCGTTTTCCCCATAATGATACCAGCCTTTGGGTTGATATTCATAAGCACCTGTTGCGGTGACAATAACACCAACATTTAAATCGAACTCTTTCTCTGCTACTTTATCTTTTACTTTTACTTTGAAATCACCAATAGAACCTTTAACATCTTGAACTTCGGAATTTAAGTATGTAACAATATTTTTCATGTTATTATATTCCCTTAGCTTATCCTCTAAGAATTGTTTCGAATCGATTCGATCAAAGTTGATTTTATATATTAGGTTTAACTGACCTCCCAATTTGTTTTCTTTCTCTACAAGATGTACCTTAAATCCTTTATTAGCAATTTCTACTGCTGCACTAATCCCAGAAATTCCTCCACCAACAATTAGAGCTTCAGGGACAACATCACCTTTAATTTTATACTCGGGTTTTTGATTTGTAACTCTCGCAACTCCCATTCTTAAAAGATCTTTTGCTTTATCAGTAGCTCTTGGATTGTCATGCATATGTACCCATGAATCTAATTCACGAATGCTAACAAAATTAAATAAATATTCATTCAACCCGGCTTCCCTAATTGTCTTTTGGAATAATGGTTCATGTGTTCGGGGTGTACATGCTGCTACCACTACCCTATTCAACCCAAGTTCTTCGATTTTTTCTTTAATAGTGTCTTGTGTTAGTTGAGAACAACTATATTTGTTCTCCATAGCAAAAGTTACGTTTGGTAAAGTTTTAGCATAATCTACAAGATTAGGTACATCTATATACCCTGCAATGTTTATACCACATCTGCAAATAAATACCCCAATTTTTACTTCATCACTAGGTTTAACCTCTCTTAAAGGAGGCATTTTAACTTTCATCTCTTCATCACTTACGGGAGTAGCAAATGTAGCGGCTAATGAAGCAGCACCTCCTGCTTTTGCTACAGAATTTGCGATATCATCAGGAGATTGGCATGAGCCAGTAACAAATATGCCTTTTTGAGTTGAGTTTAAATCTTCCGTGGAATTATCTGTTTTGAAAAATCCCAAATCATTTAGTTCAATTCCCAAGATATTCGCTAATTTTTCAGCATCATTTCTAGGTTTTACAGCATTTGCTAAGACAACTAAATCAAATTCCTTAGTCTCTACGTTTCCAGTATCTAAATTCGCTGACTTAATAAATAGATTATGATTATCGGGATTTTCTCGTACATCTCCCGGAACTCCATGGTGATAATGCAAATTATATTCATCTTTAGCTCTTTCAATAAATTCTTCTTGATTTTTTCCGATAACGCGTATATCGTTAAAATAAATAGTAACATCCGTATCTGGAGCATGCTCTCTAGTAACCACTCCTTCCTTAGCCATATACATACAACAAAATTTAGAGCAATAAGCACACAGGTCTTCATTTCTAGAGCCTACACATGCTACAAAGGCAATATTATGAGCATGCTTTCTATCTGAAGGACGAATTAATTCGCCTCCTGTAGGTCCAGAAGCACTTAATAATCTTTCATATTGCATTGCTGTAATTACATTTGGATATTCTCCATAATGATACCTGTCTAAAACTGAAGGATCAAGTTGATCATATCCCGTTGCTACTATTATTGAAGCCACATTATAATCAACTATTACATCCTTATCCTTCCAGTTTATCGCTCCAGCTTCGCATTCTTTTTCACATAATTTACATGCCTCTTTTGTGAGATAAAGACATCTTTCAGCATCTATAACAGCTTTACGTGGAACTGCTTGTGGAAAAGGTATATAAATCGCAGTCCTATTTCCCATACCTTCTTCAAATTCAGAAGGTATTTTTTTCATTGGGCATTTTTCGCTACATGCACCACATCCAGTACATACGTCCCAATTTACATACTTAGCTTTCTTTTTAACTTTTACATTAAAATCTCCAGCTTTACCTGAAACTTCTTGAACTTCAGAATACGCCAACAATTCTATATTGGGATGCCTACTAGTTTCAACCATTTTAGGAGCTAGTATACAAATCGAACAATCTAATGTAGGAAAAGTTTTATCTAATTGTGCCATACGTCCTCCTACTGAGGAAGTTTTTTCAACTAAAATCACTTTATAACCTTGTTCACCCAATGTCAATGCTGCCTCAATTCCCGAAATTCCGCCTCCAATTACCATTATACTACTATTCATAACTATTCCATTTCCTTCAATTTTTTATTTAGATTTTAATATTCTATTAATTTGATAGAAATATTTAATCAAATTTGAAAATTGTTTTTAATTTAAATAAGATAGAATTTTATAATGATTATTATTGACTAATTTATTTATAAATGTTTGTCTATTTGACTAATTTTTGTAATTTTCTATTAAAATTCTTCAGAAAAAGTTACTCAATAAAAATAATTATTAGAAAAATTATTGATCTTGCTAATTTTCTCTTTAGAAATTTAATTCCAAAAAAGATATTATCTTTGCTCAAATTTGTACTTTTTTGTCATATATACTTAATAAAAAAAGCAGAATTTTCATTAAAGAATTAAATGTTTAATATTGGTTCAATTATTAGATATTTGCTTGAATTCTATTCAAAAACTTGAAATCAAATGTATAATATTAATATTTAAACCACCTATTAACTATTAAAAATATTATTGGGAAAATAATAAATATAATATCTAAGTATATTTCTATTTTAAATATAAAAATAAGATAAGTAAAATCAAGATTTAATTGCACTATTAAAAGTTTGGTGAAACGATATAAAAATTTTAGTTTCTGGCCCACTACAATCAGGAAAATCAAGCTATATAAAAGCGTTAGACGATAATGCGTTGAATGTAGAAGCGAAGGGGAAAGATGATAAGTTTTACACAGTTGCGATGGATTTAGGGAGTGTTAAGTTGAATGGATTTGATGTGTTTTTATTTGGAACCCCAGGTCTTTTACGATTTTCAGTTATGAGAAGTATCTGTACAAGTGGTTCAGATGGAGTTGTTTTCTTATTTGATGCTGCTGCTCCTGAAAAAGATGACAGTGCGATCGTGATCCTAAACTCAATAAGAAAAATATTACCCCAGAATATCCCAATGGTGTTTTTGGCGAATAAACAAGACATTGAAGGTGCTCGACCTCCAGAAGTAATTCGTTCACAAAATTATTTACCCGAAGATACCAAAATATTTCCAACAAGCACAAAAGATAATTTAAACATAAAAGAATCTATTACATTTTTAGTTAATCATATATATGAAGAATATTCATCATTACTCCAAACACTCCGTAATTACGAAAATAATATTGAAGGACTAGCAGAAGAATTGAAAAAAGATAAAGTACAAATACGAAATTTCTTAAATAATTTGGAAATTAAACGATTTATAGAACTTGACAGGGTAAATAAAACTTTTAAGGTAAGATCTGGTTTAAAATATTTAGTTTAATTATTTTTTCTTCGATAAACCATTTTTAAAATAACAAGGGAGATATATCTTCAGAATCAAACTTACTTTTTAATTCTAACAGAAGGTTTCTTTGATTGTTAAGAATGTTCCAGAAAAATTCTGGAACTCCTATTTCTTTTTTATACATAGTTTCTATACGATCTAATTTTTCTAATAATTTTGTAGGTCTAATAGAAAATTGTTGAATATAATCCATTTCTTTATAATCTTTATTTAGATATTGTTTAAACAGTGTTTTCAAATCTAAATATTTAGGTATAAAGCCAATAGGTGTCTTTATTGCCTCATAATCATCATGAACTCGACCTTCTGACCAAATTACCCAGCATAATTTATCTAAAATACCATTTAAATATTTACCATCTTTATTTTTAAGAAAATAATTGGTAGCAAATACCTTTGGAGGATATTTTAACCTCTTTCCAAATTCTTGGTGATTTTTGAGATATTTTCCCAAACTAACAACCATGAAATCAAGATTAGCCATAGGCTGTTGCATCCTTACTCCTTCCGTTCCTAAAGTAGCAGAAGTAGTTTCTGACTCTATTGAGGCTCCCAAGAAAACTCCATGATCCCAATCTATACTTTCAACTATAGGCGGCATTGTATCGCTATCCCGACCTCCATAAAGAATTCCATGTATTGGTACTCCATCTTGATTATGTAAGTTTGGATCTGCATTATCTAATTCTTCAATACCAATTGTATAACGAGCATTCGGATGAGCATGAGGAATCTCCTTACCGTTTTTATCTTTCTTACCTTTATACCATTGACCTGAAAAATTTATCCCAGCCTTTGGTTCTTCTCTTCCATCTCCAAGCCAATAACAATCGCCATCTTTAATTAGTACATTAGAAAAAATAGTTTCACGTGGAGTTGTCAGTGCATGAAATATAACGGGATCATCATTGTTATTTACATCCTTGATGATTCCAAAAATGCCCTTTTCAATATTAACTGTATGAGCATAACCATCTTCCCACGCTCGAAGATAAGCTATATCATCTCCGACTATAGTTTGTCCTGGTAACATTGCAGTGCTAGTTTTGCCACAGGCAGATGGAAATGCTCCACAAAAGAAAGAAGTTCTAGTTTTTCCTTTCGGATGAACTCCCATTATAAAATAATGTTCTGTTAGCCAATCTTCATGATTAGCTTTATAAATTCCCAAACGCAAGGCGAGTTTCTTTAAACCGAGTGAATTTCCAGCATATTGATTATTTACTGAAAGTACACGTCCTTCCTTTAAGTCAATATAAATTCTTCTTTTATCAAGATTTTTGGTTACTGGAGGATTTCCAGTTAATTCTCCTGAAGAGTGAATAAAATAAAAGAAGTTATCTGATCCATTAAATTTTTTAAATTCCTCATAACCTGGTCTATAAAGAATATCTTCCGAATGAGCAACGTAAAAAGAATCTGTCATTTGTAATGCAAGGATAGAAAACTTAGAATTCTTCGGTCCTAAGCTGAAAAATCTTATTACACACTCATGACCACGCATGCACCCATCCATAATTTCCAAGATTTCATTTAAACCACTCTCTCTTTCCATTGTATTTATCCAAGGGTATAAGTCTAATTCATTCTTTGGTACTAAAACTTGAGTATTTTCTTTGTCTCTCGCTTGATCATGATTAGCCATTGTGAAAAATCCATCAAAATGTACCGTATGCCCTTTTAGGTTGAGCTTTTTCTCTTCTCCAAGTTCAATAGCTCTTTTTCTTACATAAGCAATGTCTTCTTGAGAATCTGTTATGACAGTGACTTTAGATGGTTTACATAAAGAAACAAACTCATTTACAACTTTTAAGACAGATTCATTCTTAAGAGCTTTTAGTTTTTGCAGATTAACATCATTAATTATTTCCATTTTTTATCAGATAGCCATTTATAGAATTAAAACATTTAAAATTAACCTTAAGTGTGTTTAGAAAAATTTATGAAATTCTTTTAATTTTTCTTTTTTGTTTTTTTTTAGATTTCTAAGATGATTTCTACCTTTAAATTAAAAAAAAAGAGAAATAAAAAAAATAAAATAAATTCAATTTCGCAATTATAATCCTTCTGATTTACTACCTTTTGCACTAATAATTCTATCTACTCTCAGGATTAAAGTAGCTAACTCACTTCCCGATTTGATAATGTGATTAATTAATGCTGCTGGTTCAACAATTCCTTTTTTGAAATTATCTCCAATAGTATTTGTAATGGTATCAATTCCCACCCATTTGTCTTCCTCGGTTTTATGAGCTGCTCTTAATTCAGTCAACTTTTCGATTTCTTCTAACCCTGCATTCTTTATTAAAGTCTTTGGAATCTCTTCAAGTGCTAATGCAAATGCGTTCACAGCTAATTGTTCTTTTCCACCAATTTCATTTGCATAAGCTCTAATTTTTTTAGCAAGTTCAATGTAAATAGCTCCTCCACCAGCAACAACAGACTTTGTATCAAATATTTTTGCAATAACTGATAGTACATCGTGTAAGGAAACTTCCGCAGTACTAAGAATCTTGTCAAGCCCACCTTTGAGTAATATAGAAACGGATTTAGGATTTTTACAGCCTGAAAATAATGTATATTCATCATCACCCAATTTTTCAAAATGCACTTTTTCAGCAAAACCTAAATCATCCTCTGAAAGGGATGTTAAATCATCAACAAGTTTAGCACCAACAGCTTTTAAAATGGATTTATAGTCACTCTCACCGACATTTTTAATAGCAGCAATTCCTTCTCTTGCTAAATATGCACCGAATTTATCGGAAATGTCACTACTATTAACAATCAAATTTACTCCAAAGTTCTTGAATATTTTTAAGTAATCGGTAAGAATTTTGTCTTCTTGATTGAGGAATCCTTGCATTTGCGAAGGACTTGAAATTCGAATTTGTGCATCGAATTCTGTCTTTTTGACATCTAGCTTGCGCCGAATAACAGCAATCTTTGCATTTTTGATAGTATCTGGCATCATAGAGTTCACTTTTTCTTTTTGAGTGTAGACACCATTAATTAGTTCCGTTTCTTTTAAGGATTTTCCTGGAGCTTTAACAATTTTTACATTACTTACCTTTGAGAATGTATTTCCATCATCATCAGCTATATTTTTAACTGCTTTAAGAGCTAAATCTGCAAAAAATTCTCTTAATGGAGAAATGTCTTTAGCATTCATAGCAGTTTTAGCCGCATTTTTAAGAATAATATCATCATCTTTCGAAATGGGTATAGCAATTTCTTTAATTTTTTCAAGAGCTTTATCAGCTGCGATTTTGTATCCATGAATAATTGGTTTTGGATGGATATCTTGTTCAATCAATTCTAATGCATTTTCTAATAATGCAGCAGAAAAAATTACTGCTGAAGTTGTTCCATCTCCAATGTCATCATCAATGGATTTTGCTACATTCACCATCATATTCGCTGCGATATTTTCGATGTCAAGATTCGAAAGAATTTCAGCTCCATCATTAGTAATCGTCACATCTCCCATAGAATCGACCAACATTTTCGACATTCCCTTTGGGCCAAGGGTTGACCGAACAGTTTCTGCAATTGCAACCATTGCATTAATATTTTGTTTTCGAGCCTCTTTTTCTCGAACTTCTTCTGTACCTTCTTTCAGTATGATTATTGGGACATTGCTCATCAATTTCACTTCTTTAATATAATTTTTATACTTTATTCAATAAGATCTTGTGATTTAGGGATCTATATAAATAAAATTAAAAAAAGTTTATGGAAATATTATAAATATATTTTTACAAATCATTTGAAAGTATTTTCTTAAATAGGAATTAAATTAAGTTTAAAACAAAATTATAAATCAACATAACTCCTATTTTTGTATTCTTTTAAAATCATGTTAGAATTAGTTCTGGTAATATATTCTTTTTGGTTTAATACTCTAATGAAGTTATGAACATCTTCGCTTTCTTTAAATCTACAAATTAAAGCAGCAGATTGCTCTCCCGTTGTATGAAAAATACTGCACACTTCAGGAATTTCTTTCAGATCCTTTAAAATCTCTTCGGTAAATTTACCATCACAGTTAATTCTTATAAGGAATGCCAATTTATAACCCAATTTCTCATTATTGAGTTTAAGTGTATATCCCTCAATTACACCATTCTTCTTTAGTTTTGAAATCCGATTGTGTATGGTACCAATTGAAATTCCTAATTTATCTTGAATCTCTCTGTAACTTGTACGAGCGTCTTCCTGTAGGATTCGGAGGATGTTTCGATCGATTTCATCAAGGATTTTTTCTTTCTTCATTGATTACTCAATATATTTTATTTTGAGAAATATATAAAATTTTTTAAAAAAATTTCATTTTGGAAAAGTTACATTGAAAATTTTTTAGATTCAATTTTTTAAGATCAAACTTTTATAAACTAGATATAAATGCATCAAAATTTATTATGCTGTTTATATTTTTAATATCAACAATATTTGGAAAGAGTGAAGAAAAACATGGATGGCGATTTTAAAATAGACCCGTGGGGCGATTCTGCGCTTGGAGATGAAGATTATGCTAAATTAATCAAGGAATTCGGGATCGAGCAGATATCAGATTCTTTACGCATAAACATGAATAAGAATCGCTTTATTAGAAGAAAAATCATTTTCGGGCATCGTGATTTAGGTCTTATTTTTAAAGCTATAGAAAAAAACCAACCTTGGGCAGTAATGAGTGGAATTAAGCCTTCAGGACCATTTCACTTAGGAACATCAACTACAGCTTTAGAAATTGTAGAATTTCAAAAAATGGGAGCTAAAGCGTATTATGGAATTGCGGATATTGAGTCATGGGAGGACAACGGCATTCCATGGGAAAAAGCAGAAGAGACGGCTGTTGATAATTTAGCAGATATATTAGCTCTAGGTTTAGATCCTTCTCCAGAAAAGGCATATATTTGGAGGCAATCAAAAGAGCCTAAAGTAAAAGACATATGTTTTAAGGTTAGTAGATTAGTTACACAGAATATGCTAAATGCAATTTATGGCGAACGAACATTTGGTCTTTATATTTCTTCCTTAATTCAAGTGGGTGATATAATACTTCCACAAGTAATGGAGGGGCCTCAGCCCACTCTTGTACCTGTAGGAGTAGATCAGGATCCCCATATTCGTCTTACTAGAGATTTAACCAGAAGAAATTATAAGAAATTTTTTCTACCAGGCGCAACTTATCATTATTTATTAGCAGGAATTGATGGTTCAGAAAAAATGGGAAAGCGAAATCCAAATAGCTATTTTACATTTAATGAACCTATTGAATCAATTGAAAGAAAAGTAAAGGGTGCTTTAACAGGAGGAAGAAGAAACTTAAAAGAGCAACGTGAATTGGGAGGAGAGCCTCAGAAATGCATGATTTATAAGATGCTTATGTATCATTTTGAAGAAGATGATGAAAAATTAGCGAAAGATTTTGAAATGTGTGTAAAAGGTGAATTAATGTGTGGCGATCATAAACAAGAATGTGTTGAGAAAGTATTGAAATTCATAAAAAGTCATAAAAAAAATAAAGAAAAATTAATTGATAAAGCTCGAAGTCTTCTAAAGATAGATTAATATTATTCTTTTATCATTAATTTGGTTTACATTAATTGCTCTAAAATCTTTGTCAGATCATCAAGAAAGTCTGGAAAATTTTCAAAGAAATTCTCTTTTTGCTGTTCTTTAAGTACAGCTGATATGAAAAACATATCATTTTTTATTTTTTTTCTGAGTAAATAAGAGAAAAGTGTACCTTCAGCTGAGGTAAAATCAAAATTTCCTTCAATTTTTTCTTCTTCCATCCGTTTTAGCAGAAATAAATGTTCTTTAATTGACTCCAACAGCTCAATATAAACTTCTGGTTCAATATCATTGTAAAATTCAGAGATTATGATCCCATTTCGATCAAAAACAATTAAAGCTTGACTATTAAACATTTTTAAATAATATTCTAATAATTCTGTAAGTTCGAAAAATTTCTTATCAAATACCGAAAGCCCATACGAAACTAACTGGACAATTGAAATTATATCATAAATGGAAGATTGCTGAAATAAAATATTAAAATCAGGATATTCATTTAATATTCTTTCCCTTAATTTTTCAATATTTTCGAGTATTTTTTTATCAGTTTTCAACTCGGGATCATATTTATGGAAAGTTATGATAACTGGAACATCCATTTCACTTTCTGAAAAAAACATTAAAATCGCATTTAAGTATCCTATTGAATCCTCAAATCGCTCTGGATCTTGAATATCGATTACAAAGATAAGTAAGTCAGTAGCGTCAAAATAAACATCTTGGTAATTAATGTAGATCTCACGATATGTCTCTTGACCACCCATATCCCAGAATACACAATTATTTCTCAGAAAATTCATCTTATGATATTCTACTCTAATTGTAGGCTTAAGTTGTACAATATCTTTTGCAAAATCATATTTTTTATCCAAAGCTGTTAAGATCGAGGTCTTACCGGCGTTATCGAGACCACTGATCACAATTTTCAATAGACTTTCCATTTAAATTCCTCTTATTCCATTTAGCTATTTTTGAGTTTAATAAAATAATATATTTACATAATTTAAACTTCTGTTAAAGTAAACAGAGTTTTTAAATTTATTTATAGTGCTATAAGATATATTGTTCGTTATATTATCGCGATCTTATCTAAATATTATTACTATGATTTTAATTTTAATTTATTAAGAGAATATACTAAAAGACCAGTAATTTTGGAGTAATTAGGATGACATTTATATGATATTTATATTTTTTAAAGCAGACAAACAGATTTTACTCAATAATATAATTTACAAATGAGGATGATATATTTGATAGAAATAGAAAACAAATTTTTAGAAAATTTAGAATATCAGATAAGCCTAAAAGAGAATACATATAAAAACCTTAAAAAAATCCCTGTATTCACTCAACAAGTAAAGCAATTTGATAAATCAGTCCTAGATCTTACAGATAAATTTGAGAAAATTCAGCTTCGAGATAAATATCAGATAATAATAACCGAATTGGACAATTTAATAAAAAATGGTAAACCGAAATAATTAATTTCTTAATTTTTTTTAAAATAATCTTATTTTCTTAATCACCAACAATCATACAATAGATTTTCCTTGATCTCGCTCGTTCATCACATTCAATAAAAATAATTTGTTGCCAAGTTCCTAAAATTAATTTTTGATTTTTAAACGGAAACACTTGAGATGTTTTAATTAGAAAGCTCCTTAAATGCCCAGCACCGTTATAATCATGCCAAGTTTTATGATGAGCATAATCTTCTTCATAGGGTATTAATTTCTCTAGTAATTGCTTGATATCATGTTTTACGAGTCCTGGTTCATACTCTACAGTTGAAATTGCTCCAGTAGATCCAGCAACGTGAACGTTTATTATTCCATCGTTTATACCACTATTCTTTATACAATGTTGAACTTGTTCAGTTATATTGATAATATCGCAATATGCTTTAGTTTTTAAGTCAAATATTTTCAATATTGCTGTCATTTTTCATTTTCTACCTTTCTCGCATATACTAATATTCTTAATTTGCTTTAATACGGATCTTGGTAAAATATTTTCATTACCATCTATTAAGGCAAATATTTTTGATAAAATAAGAAGTTCAGGTTGTTTAAATCCCTTAATATTTGTCCACCCTTTTGATTCTCCTGATTCAATACATATAAAGAATGGTGATTTTTTAAGTTTTGGGCAATTATGAACCTTACATTTCTCACAAACTTTAGGATAATAATAAACATTACCATTTTTAAGATATATTGAAAATAATCCAAATTTTTTATTTTTAATTTTAATCCAATTCTCAGATTCAAAATTCACATTCAATTTTAGTTTTAAGATATATTTATTCAATTTTTCTGTATTTATAGAAACATTGATTTTATCATTTCGAGTTTCGGGTTCATAATAATCATTACATACATCTGCAATTTCGTCATCATCGAAAAGCAAAGCTAAAGGAATAAAATCAATGAAATATGTATTCTCTAATTCTTTATATTTAGTTCTTTTCAATGAAATATAACAAATCTGATTCAGTATTTCTAAGTCCTCAAATATTTCATTTATCTGGATGTTATTTGAAATTATTAACGAATTAAAATCATCTTTTTTAAAATATTTATTAATTATCTCATCTTTAGTGTATTTTTCAAGGATTATGCAAAACACGACGGTTATTGATGAAACTCGAGGGTGGATTTCTTTAAAGTATTGTAGGATTTGAGCCACTTTTGTTTCTGAAATAAAGATAATAATAGCCTCAGCTCCATTATAAAAAATCGTACGTAGATATGATCTTGGTTGCCTACAATCAATATTCCATAAAAGAAATTCAAATTTTTCATTACTTTTAAAGAAATAGTCAATCTTACTTATGTTTACACCAATATTTCGCTTGTTTTGAATTGATAGACTATTTGAACTCAATTTTTTTTGAAACTCATCCTTGAAATTTTCCATCCCACCTAAAACACATAATTTTTTCTTTAGTACAAATTTTTCTTGGAGCGGAGTTTCTAATGAGCTCATATTGCTTTCCTTTGTTAATAAAGAAAATAGGGTAAATCTATTAAATAATAAATTTAATTATGAATTTTAATTTATTCTTTTTAATATAATCTAATTTTCTAAAATAATGATTTATTGAATAAATTATGAGCAAAAGACTGGATTCTTTCTACAAAAAGATACATAACCCAAAAAATAAGATTCCAGAGTATATAACAATAATTATTCGCCCTGGTAAAAAGCTTATTGATTTTAAAATTAAAAAAGAAGAAGCTAATATTCTGAAAGTGATGGCTCATGATCAGAAATCATCTGGATGGTTTTTACACTCTGTGCATATTCCTTTGAAGAATTTAGGTTTATCTTACGATTCTAAGGATAAAGAAATACTAGAATTTCTATCCCAACCTAGTAAAATTACAAGTAGTAAACCTACTAAAGATTATGTTGAAAATCTATTAAGAAAATATGTGGAGATATTACCAGAAAAGAAGAAGCATTTTTTTAAAACAGAGCGATATAAGAAAAAGAAAGAATTTAAAACAGGGACTCAACTAAAAGGTTTTTAACTACTTGATCTTAGTTCCTGGTGGAATTGGCTTTCTTTCATCTATTTTTAATAAAAATGGTTCGCTGTTAAGATCAGCGGCAAGTAGCATTCCTTGACTTTCGATACCCATTATCTTTCTTGGTTTTAAATTTGTTAAAACAACAATCTTTGCATTAATCAACTCTTCAGAGGTATAATAATGAACAATTCCGGTAATGATCTGCTTTAAGGCTTTTCCTCCACAATCAACCATTAATTTATAGAGATTATTTGATTTCGGAACTCTTTCACAGCTTTTAACTACTCCAACTCGTATATCTAATTTCAAAAAATCGTTATAATCAATTTCCATGCATTTATCACCCTTTCAAAGGCATACCATCCATATCTATTTTTTCTTTAACTTTTGGTTTTTGTTCTCTATATGGATTTTTTATATTTTCAATTTTTCTCCCAAATGTCAAATATCCTGTATGACCAATCATTCTTATTTCTGGTCGAGTAGCATTTTCCTTTACTTGTATCTTTCTTTTTAACAATTCATAGGTATTTACTTCAATAAAGTCTTGACTTTTCATTACCAAGACGGTTTTTTTGACTTGTTCTATTGTTGGAGAAAAAGAAATGACTGTTCCACTATACTTTAAATAATTTCTAACTTTCTCAATAGCTTTCCAAGGCGTAGCCATATCTAAAACAACTAAATCTGCATTTTTATGGTTGAGGTCATCGTTTAAAATATCTCCATATTGAATTGTGACAACACCTTCTAATTCTACCTTTTTTACATTTTTTCTTGCTCTTTTAAGTGATTTTTCATTAATGTCATATGAGTAAATATGTCCATTTGGACGAACTAAATTGCCTAAAATACATGTAAGTGCTCCAGAACCACATCCTGCTTCAATAATTACACTACCAGGGCCAATTCCAGAATATATTAAAATTAATCCAGTATCTTCAGGGTATATTATTTGAGTTTTCCTGGACATATGAAGAATGTAATCAGATGGCAGTGGTTTGAGGACAAAAAATTTATAACCTTGAGTTTCATAAGGTTTGGAAAAGACAACAGAACCAAAATTTCTACCAATAATATCGTTAAACTCGATAATTCCTTTATGTGTATGAAAAGTACCTCCAGATTTCATTTGAACTAGCCATCTTCTTTTTTGATCAAGAATCAAAAAGATTAAGTCATTTTCTTTAATTATTTCAGAGCTCATAATAAATTCTATTCTAATTCATTTCAAGGGTATCTAATTCTTTACTTTTAAATAAGAAGCCTTTCTTTTATTATTAATTTATTTACACAAAATATATAAAAAATATACAACTCTCATTAATATTAAACTTTTAAAAATCTTTTTTATAAATACTCTTTAATGAATTAATTTATGAGTAAAGAAAGAAACCGGACCACTCAAACATCCCGAACATCATTTAGAGATCTTCAGTTCCAAATAGAAGATTTACGGCAAAAAAGAGATGAATTAAATGAAAAAACAAAAAAATACATTAATGATCTCCAACAGATTGAGATAGAAATTTCAAATTCATTAAAAATTGCTAAGGAAAAGCATAAAAAGAAAAGAGATTACTGGAATAATAAAGTAAAACAATTAAAAGAAAAAAAAATCGAATATAAAACCTTATTAGATAATTTACTTGAAGAAAAGAGAAAAATACAAAAACTTGAAAAAGATAACTCTGATAATAAACAGCATCTCTCGATGAAACAAATTGAACGTAAAATTGAGAATTTAGAGAGAAGAATTGAAACAGAAAGACTTGATATTAATGAAGAAAATATCATAATTGACAAAATAAGAGAATTAGCAGCTATGAAACAAGAGTATTTATCAGAACAGAAGAATAATGAACTATTTAAACTCGAGAGAAAAATTGAAATAGTAAAGATCAATCTTAATAAAATCTACGAGCAATTAAACAAATGGTCAGATAAATCCCAAGAAAACCATTCAAAGATGTTGGAAGAGTATCAATATGTAGATAAATTAAAAGGAGATAAAAAGAAACTTGAAGAAGATTTAATTGAGAATAAAAAAACAGCTGATCGTTATCATGACCAATACTTGAAATTATTGAATCAAAGCAAAAAGAGATACAAAGGCAAAAGACCTTATACACCAGGAAAAATGACTACGGCAAAATATAATGAAAGAACTAAAAAGAATGAAATGATTGAAGAAAAGAAAAAGCAACAATTAGAAATAGCTTTAGAAAAACAAAAAGCTGGCAAAAAATTAAATCTGTTTGAAGCTAGATTAATACTAGAAAAATCTAAAGAATAGATTTAAACTTATTTTAAAGAATTCTTACATATACAAACTATAATTAATTTTCATCTTAATTTTAGATTTCTTTTAGTAATTTTTAAATAAGTATTGCGAGATCTGAAAAAGGTTTAAAAAAATTGTAAAGTTATTAATTAAATAATTCAAAATTAATAGAAAGAATTGATTAATGTTGAGTAAAAAACTAAATGAAATTAGAGATCTTTTATTAAAACATCATGAATGGTTTCAAAAATCTATTCCTTTAATTGCTTCAGAAAATATAACTAGTCCAGCTGTTGATGAAGCATGTGCTTCTGATTTCTCGCATCGCTATGCAGAAGGATGGAGTGGACAAAGGGTTTATGCAGGATGCACTTACATCGACCAGGTTGAGGATATTTGTATGGATCTTACTAAAGAATATTTTAATTGTTTTCATGCCGACGTGAGACCGGTATCGGGAGTTGTAGCGAATTTAATAATGTATAATGCATTTACATCAGATAATAACGGTAAAATGTGTTGTATGTCCATTGTTCGGGGAGGTCATATTTCACATGGTCCAAGATTTGCAAAAAGTGGAAGAGAAATCTTTGGTACTGCCGGAACAACAAGAGGATTGAATGTTGAGTATTTAGCATTTGATAATGATGAAATGAATCTTGATATTGATGCTTCTGCAAAAATTATAAGAGATTTTGAACCTGAATTAGTTTTATTTGGTGGATCTGTATTTTTATTTCCTCACCCTGTAAAGGAACTTGGTGAAGTTGCAAAAGAAGTTGGTGCATATATCGGTTATGATGCTGCTCATGTTGCTGGCTTGATTGGTTCAGGATATTTTCAAGACCCATTGAGAGAAGGAGTAGATGCCATGACAATGAGTACCCATAAGACACTTCCAGGACCTCAACATGGGACACTTGTATCAAATAGAGAAGATTTAGTTGAAAGTTTAAGATCATGTGCCTTTCCTGCTTTACTTTCTAACCATCATCTTCATAATGTTGCTGGTCTTGCTGTTGCATTAGCAGAAATGTTAGAATTTGGCAAAGATTATCATAAGAATGTTATTGCAAATGCGAAAGCTCTTGGTCAAGCATTATCTGAACAAGGTTTAAACGTATTGATGGAACATAAAGGTTTTACTGAATCTCATCAGATAGTGGTTGATGTTACTGAATTTGAAAAATCTATTGGTTTAGGTGGAGATATTGAAGAATTATTAGAAGAAGCTAATATAATTCTTAATCGCAATCTTTTACCATATGATATTGCTGAGGGCAGACATTATCAAAATCCTGGTGGTTTAAGGATGGGGACTTCAGAGGTTACAAGGCTTGGGATGGGTAAAAGTGAAATGGTTGACATCGCAAATTTTTTTAAGAAATTATTAATTGATAAAAAAGACCCTAAAAAGGTAAAAGACGAAGTAGCAGAATTTCGAAAGGATTTCCAAGAAATAAAATATTGTTATCAGGCCCAAAATAAAGCTTATGAATATTTGAAGTTTTATTAATAATAAATATTCCTCTTTTTTCTCTTGAATGATAAAACTTATCTAAAATGATAGATTTTTTAATTTAATCGAATTTTATGTTGAAGATTAATAGCTTATATTATTATGAGTCTAGAAATTCTTGAGAGTACAAAACGCAATTTAAAGTTTGTCGTTGAAGGTATATCTATAGAGATGGCAAACGCTATTCGCAGAATTATCATTTCTGAGATACCTGTAATGGCAGTTGATGAAGTTATCATTCTTAAAAATGATTCTCCACTTTATGATGAAATAATAGCCCATAGACTTGCTATGACTCCGTTAACTACAGATTTAAAAACATATAAACTACCTCGCGATTGCGAATGTGGGGGATTTGGGTGTCCACTTTGTCAGGTTTCTTTAACTTGTGAGGTTACTAACACAACAAATACACCTATTGAAATTTATTCAAGAGATTTAAATTCAAATGACCCTAAAATAGTACCTGTAGAGCCAAACATTCCGATAGTAAAAATTGATAAAAATGATAAGGTGATAATTGAAGCATATGCGGTATTGGGAATAGCAAAAGAACATGTCAAATGGCAAGCAGTGTCAAATATATTCTATAGATTTTATCCTCAAATAGATTTTGATGATTCTAAATGTGCAGAATGCCCTGATAAGTGTATCATTTCAAGAATGTGCCCAGAAGACTTATATGATTTTTCCAACAAAAAAACTCCAATATTAATAGAAGATTACTGGAAAACTTGTACACTATGTAACTCTTGCCAAGACAATTGTCCAGAGGAAGCAATAAAAGTTTCATGGAAAGAAGACAGTTATATTTTTTCAATTGAGAGTGATGGAGTTCTTGCTTTTGATATAATTTTAAAGAAAACATTTGAGATTTTTTTAGAAAAAATTGATGAATTTGTTGAAAAACTTGGAGAAATAGAGATAATATCGTAAATTATCAAAAAATTATTATAATATTAAAAATTTAAGATATCAGAATTAATGAATTAGAGCGTTATTTTCATGTCTCATAAAATAACTGGCCCCTCAAATTACTACGTAAGAAAATTAATAAGAGATTTATGGAAGACTCAGATTAAAATATGGAAAACAGTCTCAAAAAGATTGAGTGGTCCAAGAAGAAATAGAGTTAAAGCAAATTTATATCATATTAATAAGAATACAAAAAAGAATGATACTGTTGTTATCCCTGGAAAGATATTAGGGATGGGAGAATTGGATCATACTCTTACAATCGCTTGCTTAGAGTATTCAAAAACAGCTAAGAAAAAAGTTGAATCATCAGGTAGTAAATTATTATCTATTGAAGAGTTAGTAGAACAAAATCCTGACGGAAGTGGAGTAAGAATTCTATGTTAAAATATTAAATAATAATTTAAATGTGAAATGCTTATGTCAATCGAATATCAGTTATATGATGCAACAAACAAAATATTAGGTAGATTCTGTTCAATAATCGCTAAAAAAGCTCTTCTAGGAGAGAATATAGTAATTATTAATTCAAAGGATGCTATAATAAGTGGGACAAAAAGAGATATTCATGAAAAATATTTAGCAAAATTAAATATATCTACAGCTACTAATCCACGTAGAGGTCCGTTTCATGAAAGGAGACCTAATAATTTTATGAGAAGAGTGATAAAACAAATGCTACCTCGAAAAAAGTTAAGAGGAAAGGAAGCCATTAAGAGAGTTCATGTTTATATTTCGGATATTCCAGAACGATACAAAAACAAGTATCAAAAATTAGTTCCTAATGAAGTTAATAATGTGGGTAAAATACGACTTTCATATTATAACAAATATATTACCTTAGAAAATTTATGTAGTCGAATAGGTTGGAAAAAAAGCGAAGTTGAGGTTTAATAAATGTCAATGAGAGTGATTCAATCATCAGGAAAAAGAAAATCAGCTATAGCTAGGGCTGTTTTAACACATCCCGCAAAGGGTCAGATAAAAATAAATAATGTCCCTTTACAATTATATGAACCAGAAATCGCAAGGTTGAGAATTCAGGAAGTACTGGAGATCCTTAATCATCCTAAACTTGAAAAATGTGATATCAATGTCAAGGTTAAAGGTGGGGGAACCATGGGTCAAACAGATGCAGTTCGAATGGCAATAGCTAAATCTATTCATAAGTTTATAGGTACAAAAACAATTGAGAAATCCTTTCGAGAATATGATGATTCTCTATTATCTGGTGATTCTAGAAGAACAGAACCAAAGAAGTTTGGAGGCAAAAAACCTAGGGCTCGACGTCAAAAATCATTTAGATAAGTTAAAAACGCTCAAGCACTTTCTATTTTTGCACCTAATTCTTTTAAATCTTTAAAAAAGGAAGGATATGAATCCTCTACAATTTCACTTTTTTTTAAGTATGAATCTGAATCTGCATGTAAAGCTGCTACAGTGCATGCCATTGCTATTCTATGATCATTATTATGATTAATTGTAGTTCCATTGAGTTTCTCACAATGAAATATTGTTAATTTATCAGCTTCTTCAATAACTGTAACACCCATTTTCTTTAATTGTGTTGCCATACTTTTTATTCGATCAGTTTCTTTTAATCTTAGATTAGATGCGTTATAAAGAGTGGTCTTTCCTTCGGCAAAAGCACCGATAACAGATAATATTGGAAACAAATCTGGAATATCGGAACAATCTACTTCTATTCCTTTTAACTTGTTTTCGTTTAATTCACCACCTATAATAACTTGATGACTTTCTTCATTAATTTTAATCTTTGCTCCCATTTTTTCTAAAATCTCAACAATTTGTTTGTCTCCTTGTTTATTTTTGAAAGAGAGATTATTAATTATTACTGAGGATGGTTTTTTGGATAATATTGCGACAGCAATGATATTTGCTGCTGAAGAAAAATCTCCAGGGATAGCATAAGACTGGGAACGATAATTTTGTTCTTTTGTGATATAAAATTTCCCAGTTTCGAAGTCAGCTTGAATATTTATTCCAAATATATCTAATACTTCTAATGTAATTTCTATAAAGGGTTTAGAGACCAATTGAGATGTAAGTTCGATTTCAATATAATCCTTATTTTTACATTTTAATAGTGGACATAATATTAGCAAGGCAGTTAAAAATTGAGAACTTACATCTCCTTGAATCATAACTTTATTACAAATTTCACTTGTTCTTTTAATTTTAAGCTTCTTTTTTGACAGTTTAATTTCTGCACCTAGTTGTTTCAAAGAATTTAGTAGAGGGAGTATTGGTCTTTTAAGTCTTAAAAAATCTCCTTTAAATTTAAGTCCACCTTCGATAATTAAGCTTAATGCACTAAAGATTCTAAGCGTCGTACCAGAATTTCCACAATTAATAAATTTATTGACGGGTTTATATGTGTCTTTATCACGTTTTATAATATAGGCATTACCATTTTTTCTCAGGATCCTAACTCCTAATGATTCTAACACCTTTATTGTAATTGCAACATCCCCACTTATTAAGGGATTTTTAATTATTGAGATTCCTTCAGCAAGACTAGCGGCAACAAAGGTTCTGTGTGAATAACTTTTGGATCCGGGTGCTGTGATCTCACCATTTAAACTGTTAGTTATTGGATTAATTTTCAAATTCATTAAGTAATAAATAGAAAGTAACAGATATAATATTAATTAAATATTCATGTTCGACTATTGTTATATTAATCAGAAACATACGTGAAAAATTTGGATAATTCATTAGGTACTATCTTTAGAATAACATCGTTTGGAGAAAGCCATGGAAAGTTAATAGGAATTATTATTGATGGAGTACCATCGGGATTAGAGTTTGATTTAGAATTCGTTCAAAGCGAAATTAATAAGAGAAAACCTGGACAATCATATTTAACAACACCTCGTCTTGAAGAAGATAGAGTTGAAGTTTTGGCCGGGATTTTTGATAATAAAACAACAGGAGCACCTGTTTGTTTAATAATTGAAAATAAAGATATAGATTCATCTGCATATGAAAAATATTATAATTTCTTACGCCCTTCCCATATTGATTACCCTGCCTTAAAAAAGTATAAAGGTTTTTCTGATCCAAGAGGATCTGGTCGTTTTTCTGGAAGAATTACAGCAGGTTTTGTAATGGCGGGAGCTATTGCTAAACAAATTTTAAGAAGATATAAAATCATTATTTTTGCCTATACAAAGAGCATTGGAAATATTATTGATAAAAGAGATTATTCACTAACTGATCTTAAAAAATTATATGAATTAAGAGAAAAATCTATTGTAGGGGCGATCGATCAAGAAAAATCAAAAATAATGGAGTCATTAATTGACGGGGTTAAAAATCAAAGGGATTCTATCGGAGGTACAATAAAATGCATTGCCATAAATTTTCCAGCTGGGAAAGGAGGTCCAATATTCAACAGCATCGAGTCAAACATTAGTAAAGCAATTTTTGCAATTCCTGCAATAAAGGCTATAGAGTTTGGTGCTGGATTTAAGGCTGCTACTATGAAAGGCTCTGAACATAATGATCCTTGGATTATAAAGGATGGGAAAGTTCACACGACGAAGAATGATGCTGGTGGTATTATTGGAGGAATATCAACAGGAATGCCAATTGAATTTACCGTTGCTGTTAAGCCTACTGCTTCTATAGGTATTTCTCAGAAAACAATTAATATTAAAACTAAAGAAGATGTAGAAATTGAACTTTCAGGACGACATGACCCATGTATAGTACCTAGAGTAATTCCAGTAGTAGAAGCTATGGTAGCTAATGTTTTAGTTGATACTTTATTAGTTGAAGGATTCATTCCTAGAATTTTGAAAAAATAAAGTAAGAGATAATTAGATACTCGAATTAAAAATCATTTAAATTAAAAAAAAATTAAAAATATCGATAATTTAGAGTATATTAATAAGTGAATGATTATGCCCCTATCTAATCAAGACAAGTTCATTGAGGAAATTATAAAGATAATAGATCGATGGTCATTTGAGCAGTGTGCTCATTGCGAAAATGGAACTTTAATTTCTATTGATGGAATGCTTGATTTCAGATGTAGTAAATGCGGAAAAGATATGAACCCCGCTGAATATTTGGGCGCAATAGCTAAGACCGTTTTTAATTATAGAGAAAAACTTCAAAATATTAAAGCTAAAAAACAGATAGATAAATAGAGAATTAAATCAGATTTTAAATGAAAAGAATATAAATCATACATAATTATACTCAATTCTTTTATCTATTAAGATAATTCTTAGGGTGTTTATAATGAATATACCAATTACAGCGATTTTAGTTGGAGCTGGAAGAAGAGGATTTCATATCTATGGAAATTATGCTATGAAAAATCAAAAAAAAATTGCTTTTGTTGCTGTAGCAGAACCTATAAAAAAGAGACGTGAGAATTTTGCAAAACTACATGGTATCCCTTTTGACAGATGTTTTGAAAGTTGGGAGGATTTGCTTTCTAAAGAAAAGCTCGCGGATGTTGCATTTATTTGTACACAAGATCAAATGCATACAGAACCTACTTTATTAGCTTTAGAAAAAGGATATCATGTTTTGTTAGAAAAACCTATGGCGAATACATTAGAAGATTGCATCAAAATAGTTAAGAAAGCAGAAGAGACGGGTAGAATCTTGGGTGTAAGTCACGTTTTGAGGTATGCTGATTTTTTTTTTACTATCTTCAATATAATCATGTCAAAATTACTTGGCGATATTATTAATATCTCACAGAGAGAAAATGTTTCATGGTATCATATGGCACATAGTTATGTCAGAGGTCCATGGGCAAATGTGGCGAAATCTTCACCGATAATCTTAACAAAAGCTTGTCATGATTTAGATTTACTATATTGGATGGTAGGATCCCTTCCGAAGAAGATTAGTTCTTTTGGTAGCTTGCTGCATTTTAAATCTGAGAATGCACCTAAGGGAGCACCAAAATATTGCTTAGATGGTTGTCCAATAAAAAATATATGCAATTATTATGCTCCAAGAATATATATTGATATAATCCCAATAGTTCAAATTATGCAAAAGGGAAAAAGTAGATTATATAAATTTATAGGGAATTTAAGGAAAGACCATATTAGACTACTTACTCTCTTAGCTAAAATAATTCCTCCGTTTAGAAAATTAAGATACTGGAGTGAGTGGCCTGTTAATTATTTATATACAAACCAAGATGAGAATTATTCAGATGAGGCAAAAATCAAAATTCTTAAAACTAGTCCCTATGGCAGGTGTGTTTATTATTGTAATAATGATGTGATTGATCATCAAGTTGTAAATATAGAATTTAAGAATGGTACTACCGCAAATTTTACAATGCATGGATTTAGTGAAAAAGAGGGAAGAACTATAAGAATTGATGGCACAAAAGCTACACTAATCGGTGAATTCCATGATGCTTATAAGAAATTAACTGTTTATAATCATTATACGGGGGAAAAGAAAGTAATGTTAAATCAAAAATTATCTCTTCGCACAGTTGAACATGGTGGTGGAGATCCAAAATTAATTGATGCTTTCCTCGAATCAATAATGGACCCTAAGATTGAACAACCTCTAACGAATGCAAGAGAATGTCTTGAAAGTCATTTAATGGCTTTTGCTGCTAACGAATCTCGAATAAAAGGAACGGTGATTGATATGGATGACTATCGTAAGAAATCAGAACGATTTTTCAAATAAAAATATAGTTAAGTTATTATAATTGATATCATAAAATATCTTATTACTCAAATGAAATTCTAAAAAGCTAAAGGAGAATGGATAAGAAAATCGATACATCTGATCAATTTATTGAGTTTTATAAGAAGAAGGGGGACTATTTAGTATCTCTTTCAGAGAATCATTTCAAGAATCTAGAATATCGCAAATGTCTTGAATTATTAAATCAGGCTTATGCAATGTATATGAAGGGGAATTATACTGAATTAGCTGAACAGACAAAACAAAGATTTTTAGAAATAAAAGAAAAATATTTCAACAAATAAATACCATAATTAAATTACAGAGTTTTACCTAATTTTTCTTCAATATCTTCAATATGAGTACCTTGCCAGTACACTTTTTTGCATTGATGATTTGAACATTGATAAAATTCATTAAAATGATTGTACGTCTCTCTTAACACATCATTTTTTATGCAAATCTTATTTTCAACTCTTTCTAATTTTGAATTACATATGGAACATCTAGCTTGTTTAATGTTAAATTCAAAATTTAATCCAAATTGTTTATTAAGTTGATTAAGGTAATTATATATACCTTCACCCCTAAGAAGTATGCTTTTCTCTTTATATCGCATGAATAAAGGTAAATCCTTTGTAATTATAGTCCTATCATGCTTATTTGCATATTCAATTAGCAATTCATCAGGGACTGGATCCTTTTTAAAAAAATCTATTAACTCATTTGCATACACAGCATCATATCCAAAAATCCGTAAGAACCGAGTTAATTTGCCAAGCATTGAGTCAACTAAAAATTTCATATTGAAAAGGTTGAGAATTTTTTAAGTAATTCTAAATTAAATATATTTAAAGCATCTAATAAATTATATATTTGAGATTAAATCATATTATAAATTTATAGGGAAATAAATGGAAGCAAAGGATTTAATGGAAAAAGCTGTAAGATTTCATGGACATATTTGTCCAGGCCTTACTATTGGTGTTTTAGCTGCAAAATATGTTTTAGAACACGGATTTGAATATTCACCGAATGAGGAGTTAGTAGCTGTTATTGAAAATGATAATTGTAGTGTTGATGCTCTACAAGCGTTATTGGGTACAACATATGGAAAGGGGAATCTTATCCATCAAGATTATGGTAAAATGAATTACTTTTTCTACGATAGAAGAAATAAAAAGGGAGTAAGATTATCATTAAAAAGTGGGGAATTTGATAATAAAAAGTTGTCTAGAGATGAAAAGATTCAATTATTGTTAAAATCAAAGCCTGAAGAGATATTTACTATATATGATATTGAATTTAATCCACCTGGATTAGCAGAAATTGAACAATCCATTCCCTGTGAGATATGTGGAGAACTTACTATGAGTAGCAGGATAATGACATATAACGGCTCTGAAATGTGCATTCCTTGCTATAAAAAAATGAGAGGTTAATTAAAAATAATTTCTTCTTAAAATTAAGATTGTGGGTTAAACATCTCTAAGAAATATGACTTTAATGAAACCTAAATTATCTATCCATAAGTTAGAAAAATTTGAAAACGATAAATAATGATCCGGATATAATGGCTGGTGCAGGCCCTTTTTACATTGAAGGAAATAATATTGGAATTCTTTTAATACATGGTGGCGGCGGTGGAACATGCGCAGATTTGAAACCTATAGCGGAAGATTTACATAAAAATGGAGGTTATACTATTAGGATTCCTTTACTTCCTGGATTCGGGACGACACCTAAAGATTTAAAAGATATCTCTATTGATAACTGGAAATCAGCAATAATTAATGAATTATTAATACTTTCAGATAAATGTGAAAAAATTTTTATAGGTGGTCACTCTATGGGTGGTGTTTTAACGTTGATCTTAGCAGCAAATCATAATGTAAATGGTATTTTTACTATTAGTGCACTAATCGGAGCTCAAAGATTTTTATTTCATCTTGTTCCAATATTTAAAATTTTTGTAAAATATCATGCAATAAATTCAGAGCAATTTAAGAAAGACACGAATGGAAAATGGGTTGGCTATGATAAAATTCCATTAAATATCGCCACAAAACTAAAAAGGCTTATCAAAGAGATGAAAGAATCTTTAGATGAAATTACGTGCCCTGTATTACTTTTTCAAGGAAAGCAGGATTCTGAAATTAAAAAAAATAGTATGAATTATATTTTTGAAAGGATTAAATCTAAAAAAAAGAGGAAAATTTGGCTAGAGAATAATGATCATCCAATATTGGACAGCCCTGATCACAACCAAATTATATTAGAACTCGTAAAATTCATTAATGAATTTTGTACTTAAATTATTTATTTTTGAATAAATTACTAAAAATATCAAAATAGGACATATGTAATTTTCATAAAAAACTAGAATTATGATAAAAATTAAGATATTAATTCTTTATTTCTATAAAAATGCTAAGTATTAAACTAATTAAGTTAAAGGAAATCATAACTGATTAACAAATTGAAATTACTTTATATATAAGATGAATTATTAATGATTAAAAATATTAGTAAGGGGCACACTTTATTAGTTAAAGGTCCTGCCAGAATAACCTTAGTTGAAGGAAAGGTTGAAGTTTTTGGTAAAATTTTTACTCCAGAAAACGAACAATCCTCATCAGAAAAAACACCTGTAAATGATGTTTTAATAATACCAAGTGCGCAAAGTTATCCAATTTATGGTGTAGAGAAATCAAAATTAGAAGTATATACAACTATTGAAGATAATTTTATAAATATTGAAGAAGATTCTATTTCTTCCGATTGGCATGAAATTAAAGATTCTATCATTAAAACATTGAAACAAAACACTGGTCTACCATTAAAAATCATGGTTTTAGGTATTAGCAGTGGAAAAACTACCTTTATAAAATATTTAGCAAACAATTTTTTGAAAGAAGGATTAAACGGAGGTTATCTTGATTCTGATTTAGGTCAACAAATAATATATATTCCTACTACGATAAATATCGGTTCTATTAAGGATTATATTGTTTCAAGTGAGGATATAGATTCGGAGAAAATGGTTTTTATTGGAGCTACTTTTCCGAAAGGTGATTATAAATTTATTGTTTCTCTTTCTAGTAGAAAATTATTAGATAATTACATCGCAAATAACAAAACCATTGATTTTATTTTAATTGATACAGATGGTTGGATTAAAACTGAAGCGGGGATTCTTTATAAAAACTTTTTTATCACTACTGTTGATCCAGACATTATTATAATTTTTCATGATGAAACAATCGAAGAACTTAAAACGATAGAAAAAAACTCCTCAAGTTCCAGAAAAGATAGAAAAATTTATCTAATCAAAGAGAAAAATAAATATTTTTACGAAAAGGATAAAGAAGAAAGAAGATTTTTACGTCAAAGTCAATTTTCGAAGAAATTTGAAGAATTTAGAAAAATTTCGATTCCCCTGAATGGGATAAAGTTCATAAAAACTGAATATGATAAGGAAAAGGATCAAATTTTTGAAAAGGAGATAGATATTTATGAACTAGTTAACCTTCCTTATCATTATGTAATAATTGGTTTGATGACTGAGAAATCTGATTTAATAGAAATTGGACTACTTTTCACGATAAATATAGAAAAGAATTATATTTTATTATATTCAAATTTAAGTTATAAAGAACAGATTAAGGTAAAGAAAATTTTAGTTGGTTCGCTTAGGTTAAGCATTAAAGGAAATCATCAAGGATACTTATATCTCTAATTTTTTATATTTTTAGTACATATATTCCTATTTACAATAATTAATATATTGCAATAAGACTAATTTTTTAAATTGTGATATAATTATATTAATTTATGGATGAGGATCTTCTTACTAAGTTTTTAAAATTAATGTCTTCAAGTATTTTAGATTCAGATTTGGAATTAATTAATTTAGGTAAGTCTTTAGGATTAGATTTAGTATCTTTTTCTGATTTAAGAGCTTCACAAGAAGATAACTTCACGGATGAAGTGAGAATCAATGCTTTAGAAATGATGAAAGAACATAAGGATAACTTATTGATAAAAAAAGATTCGTTTTATGCAGGTAGCATAGATTTCATGGTATCTGATGAACCTAAAGGAAAAAAGTTTTTCCTTTTAGAAACTAATGGGGGATCACATAGAGGACTTTCAATAATTACTGAGAAACAACAAGCTCTTTTATATGATGGATATTTAGAAGCTATTTATCAAGCAGTAAATCGAAATAAGCAAAAATTTAATAAAGTTTTTATAATAATTGGTGTGCCTGTTAATGATGGTTTAATTCATGAAAAAGTAATAATGATAGAATACTTTAGAAAACATCTTAAAGCTAATGGGCATTCTGTAAAAATTTTTAATAAAGATAATTATAATAAAAAATTTCAAGCAGATTTAGTTTTTTTAATAGCAGATTATAAGCAATTATCTAGATCTCTTTCATTTTCTAATAATTGGATTAAATATAAAGGGGAAGAAGTTAGTGTATTAATAGGAGATGGGATTACAAGACGTTTCAACAATGAAAAATTTTCAAAATTAATTAAAGAAGATTTCAGAAGAGTAAATTCAATTTTAGTGAACCCTATTTTTAATATAACTGATGATAAATCTTTAACATATTTAGCCAGCTATTTTAGTAAAGATCTTCTCAATAAATATAATTTGAAATACTTAGTATTCACAAAAGCATTTAATGAAAGAGAATTAATTAACAAACTAAAGTTCCTTATAAAGGAATATAATAAATCTTTTATTATTAAACCCAGTGGTGGTTCTGGAGGCGCAGGTGTTATACCTATATCAAAGGATGAAAACCTTCCTAATATTAAAAAGCTTATCGAAGAAAGTAAAAAAGAATTTTTTAATAAGTTTAAGGAAAAACGAGATCCTTTTCCATATACAATTCAAGAAATGGCTGATTTTTCATTAATAGCTTGGAAGGAGGGGAAACATACATTTGATTTGCGAATTTATTTAGCTCAAAGAGAGGGTATGGTTATCCCTATTGGTGGGTTAGCTAGAATTGCGCGTGAAGAATTTATTAATAAAAAAGCATTGAATAAGCAAGAATTTGTAGTTAACTTATCTGGTTATGAGGGGCAAATTGAAGTTGATCGCGGTATAGGGTTTTCAAAAGAAAATTGTAACTTATTAAACTTAACAATAAAAGATTTTGCAAATATGTTCTGTATAGGTTGTGTTTTATTTGCAAGTATCGTTAAAAATTATAAAGAAATCATCAATTTCTCAGATTGGAAAAAAATATTTGATTGAAATGAACCTTGAAACGTTGAAAGCATTATTAGACATTTCAAACCGTATAAATTTATATAAAAGAATTCTAAATGAACTAGAAAATGTTAAAGATTTAGACTATACTAGTTATCATGCTTATAAAAGCTCTGAAGGTATTATTCCTCTTATAAAAATCGCTAAAAGTTCAAAAATTGATGAAATAAACCATGTTAAAATCTTTATTGGTGCCCAGCATAATGAATACAATGGTTTATTTAGTATCTTGGAATTTTTTAAAGTATTACGGGAAGGGGAAGTACGAATCAATAAATTTGTCAGAAAAGATCAGATACTTTTATTTCTACCAATGTTGAATCCTTATGGATTTTTGAATCCTAGTCAAAATAACAAATCTGGTTACTACCTAAAAAATGGTAAAAATCTTAATAGGTTTTGGCGTAGGGCATTTGTGCCAGAATTTATAAATGGGATTATAGATTTAAATGAAACTCAAACTCCCGAACAAGTCACAATCGTCAAAAAATTACTTAAAAAATATTGGGATAAAGAAGATACTAATATATATATACTCGACTTTCATGAGACTTCTTTATTGGAAAGGTTCTCAATTGATTTAAGTACAAATCTAAATTCATTTTATAAGTTTGATCACTGGTTAAAAGAGGGGATCATTTTAAATATTATTAAGCTGTATAATATTCCTTATTATCGAAAACCGTTGTTTTTCAAGAAAAATCCTTCTGCTGACCATACGCATCTGAATTTGACTCACAAACAATTTGAGATTGTCTTTGAAAAATTACGTGATTATATGGCAAGAAACCTAGGAAAGAACAAATTACCATTTTACTTTTGCTATAATGACAAGAGTAAAGACTATTGCTTGAAATTAGTCAATATTGTTTATAATAATTTAAAAGAAAAATTATGGGAAACTTATTACCCGGCATTTAATCATAGTTTCATCAATCATGGCTGTTTTGTAAATATGAGTGAAGTATCTAATCGCCCGAATGTATACTCTATGGAGTTAGAGTCTCAGAAACATTTTTTCAACATTTTTGAAGAAATCGATAAATCAAAATCAGATCCTAAATATCTCAAAAAAAAAGTTAATCTTATTGATGTTAGCATACAATTAGCTCATGAAGCTATAAAAATAATGATTAATTTGTTTTAAAGAGACAGTTTCATGAATTTAAAAAATTGAGAGTAGCTCCTACTAATATACATTCATTTTTCTTTTGTGAATGTCCTCCTTTCTTTAAGATAAGTGTGTTTTTCTCAGAAGATTCTAAGATTAATCTATTTTCTTTTAAATTTTTGAATTTTATGACTCTGTCGTTTTTAGAATGTATTAACATTACTCGTTTTGATAATATTTCCCATTCTGGTGAGATCAACTCTTTTTTTATTTTTTTTATTTGGAGATATGGGGATAATAGGTTATTTTCTTCGATACTGGGGAAAAATTTAACTCTTTTAATTAAATAACTCAAAATAACTACAGGATTATATTTTGGGATATTTTGTTTGTAATGAGACATTGAAGAAATTGCAATAATTTTGTTAATATCTTTATTTATAAATCCTCCAGATAAAACAGTTATAGCACCTATACTGAAACCTATACAATAAATCTTCATATTTGAGAATTCCTTTTGATTTTTAACCCATTCAATGATTTCCTTAAAATCTTCAATTCTTTTTAAAAAATCACTTTTTCTTCCCGTCTTTTTTGATTTTCCTGTACCTCTCGCATCGTAGGCTAATACAATATAACCTTGATAAGCTAGTGGGAAATAAAAATATTGTAAGGTTTCTTTTGTATCAGAAAATCCATGGCACACTATAAGAATGGCATCCTTTAAGTCCTCTTTATATTTGTTTCTAGTTCTTACTAAGTTTACTGATAAAAATCCATCAGATATATTAATTTTAATATTTGAAACATTAAGTTCCTTCAGGAAAAGTTTTCTCCATCGATCAAACCAGAGTTCTCTAAAAGACCAATAAATCTCAAAAGGTACATATATAATTAGAAATGTTGTAACAGATAAAGTAAAACATTTCGAGAAATCTGTAGTATAGCAAAGGTTTCCAAATGATACATTTACTAACCAGATATACCAGCTAATTAAAATATCAATAAATATTAATGTTATACGTTTTAATATGTTTGAATACAAGCGATTCCCTAAAAGCATATATTCTAATGCGATTACTTGATAAATTAATAAAAAAATAAAAATTAAAAATTATGGCTGTTTAGGTTTTGGACACCCATAATCATGAGCAATTTTGCAATCTGGTTTGCTTCTTAAACCTGGACAAGGTTTGCATTTCACATCTCGAAGCATTTTTACAACATCATCAACTTCCATCCCAAATTCTTCATCTTCATCTTCATCTGCTAACATATCATCCTCAATTTTACTTAGATCATAATCTAGATCCTCTTCTAAGTCATCTTTCCAATCTGATAGATCCAAAACTTCTTCTCCCTCCTCATCTACTTTTCCAGTTGGAATTTCATACTCTTCGTCATCTTCACTTGGAACCCTTTTTTTTTTAGCCATATTCCTCACTCACAATTCTAATTGATATTTACTTATTCTTAGTTTTATTATATAATCTTTGCTAAAATTTAATTTTAATTCGATTTTGTATATATATGAACTAGGTATGATTTATTTTTTAGCTTAAATTACTTCTTATTATATTATCTAATTGAATTAATAAATCTTTATTATTAAATAATCGATTATAAAATCTGTTAATTTCTGATAAAATAGAATCTAATTCATTTAAGGTAAAGATTTTATAATTCTTTACCTCAAATATGGGAATAACAAATTTAAAAGGGATTTTTAATGTCTCTATTTTTAAATCCAATAAGTCTCTAAGTTTATTATAGTTTAAATTAGATTTTAGATAAAATTCATCTAAGAATAGCAATTTTACTATGGAATTACTTAATTTATTGAAAAAGTTAAGAAAAATGGTTATTTCATTATAGTATTTGCATTTGAATTTCTCTAATTCAGTTTTTTTTATACTTTCAGATTCATAAGAATCAAGATCGTATTTTAATTGTGAAAGTAATTGTAGAATTTTTCCCAATTGTGATAAAAAAATAGGAAATTTTCTTGGCAATGGCAGCCTTTTAATAAAACTACCATTAAATCTCAAATACCCTCCAGCCATATGTAATGTACTAAATAATGTTTTAAAGATAGAATTCATGAATTGAGAGTTTAAAATAGTTAAGATACTGAATAATTGATCAGTATTGACAGAGGGAATTTTTATAAAATATAGACCTGTTATATTGCTAAAGACGCCTGGATCATAACAGCAGGTTAAATCTTTTGCAATTTCCCTGAAAATAAGTTTTTCGCTACTTAGATCCTTCCAATTATGCTCAAAATTATGATGATAATTGAAATATGAAATTTTAATATCTTTTCCAGCAATTCTTATTCTTTTTTTAAATTTAATATGATATTTTTCAACATTTCCTGTTCCAATTAATAGTAAATCTTTTTCCGATTTGGGTTTGTCACTGATATTATCAAAATGTTTGCTATATTTTAAAAAACCAAACGGTCGATATATAATTTTCAAATCCTTAAAAGTTTCAGCAAAAGTGTTAAAATTTCTATATAAATATGTAATTAATTCTATATTTCCTGAGAGTGGAATTACTTTTGACGGTAAATTGTTGATTAAGTGCTGATTGAATTTGATTGTTTTAGCTTCATTATCTTCAGTTAATTCGGTCATTTGATTGAATATTTTAATAATAATATCTTCTTTCTTTCTTGGTTTGGTTTTTTTCAGGGATAATGTAATAGGATAAGTAGCTGTATTCTGAAAAATTGGCAAGGAGGACATATTTATAATTTCTTTAATAGCACATTCATTTAATAATAATAGTCTCAATTTTATGCCATAATCTGCAGATAGAAATTTATTAGGTAAAAGAAATGAGAGAAATCCATTATTTTCTAATAATTCTAAAGCCCTCTCAATAAAAAGGATAGAAAGATCAAATAAACGATAAGCTGTTTTATATCTCGTAGTCAACTTCTTTTTAAAATCTCCATCCTTTATCTTTTTATTTTCTACATAAGGTGGATTTCCAATTATAATATCGAATTTATTAAAGTTAAATTCTAAAAGAAAATCTAAGTTGAAAATTTTAAAACTTAAATCCATCTTTTCAATAATTTGGTAAATATTACCGAGCCTCAAACTTTTTAAGTTAAAATTATCAAAGGAGAAGGATTTCACATTAGTAGATAAAAGCCATTTAATTAATCTTAGCTTAGATATTATAATTGCAGAGTTTTCAATTTCAATTCCATAAAGGTTTGTCTGAATTATAGTTTTTTTAATTTCGAAATTAGATAACTCAGGTTCTAAGGTTTGATAAATTTTGTATAGTTTTTCTGCTATGGATATTAAAAATCTTCCAGAACCACATGATGGATCTAAAATTTTCATACTTTTAATTTTTATAATTAAATTTTCTTTAATTTTGTGATTCCGGATTACTTTTTTTAACATTTCAGGAGAAGTAATATCAATTTGATTAATATTTAAAGAATTAAAAAACTCTTGAAAATACAATCTTAATATATTGGAAACTATATAATCTACAACATGATTTGGTGTATATATTATTCCAAGATTACGATTTTTGCTTCTCTCAAGGAGTTTTTCACGTTCAAAACTCTCAATTTGTTTCTCAATAACATGCAGTAATTCTTGAACTATTTTTTCATCCATTCAAATTTATCTTTTTATTTTAAGCTTCTTTATTTATAAAAATACTAGAAACTATAATAAAAGTAATAGAATTAATTTAAAGTAATTAAAATATACTATTTAAATCAACCAGCAATTTGATTGAAAAATCATTTTTACTTGATCTAATAAATAATCCTCAAAAAATTACTAAATTAAAATTTGATGATATTTCAAGAATAATAAAGGCAGTTAAAGAAATTTTTGAGGAAGAGAATCTACTTTTAGAGTTAAATGTTTCTAATAAAACAGATTTAGTTTATATAATAGGAGATATTCATGGAAATTTAGAAACTTTGTTGGAATTAGTCAAAATTATAAATAAGACTAATCCTGAATTAGTGATTTTTTTGGGTGATATTGTAGATCGTGGTTCAAAACAATTAGAATGTTTAATCATAATTTTGGCTCTAAAGATTCTTTCCCCATTAAAATATTATCTATTAAGAGGAAACCATGAGACTCTTGAAATGAATCAATATTATGGTTTTTTTCAAGATTTTATTTTAAGATTCAGTAATCAAAATAAGTTTAATGAAGTAATAAACCTTTATAACACACTCCCTATATGTGCATTAATTAATAAAACAATATTATGTTTGCATGGAGGGATTCCACAAGATTATGAAATTTTAATGAAATTAAAAGATCAAAGATGCAAAAATTTTGATGATGTTTTTACTTCAAATGCACAAAGTATTTATCAAATTATGTGGAATGACCCAAAATCAGAATTAGAAGGTTTTTGCGACAGTTTTAGGGGTCCAGGAATTAAATTCTTTGGAAATGACGTTTTTGAGGAATTTATGAAGCATAATAATCTTTCATATCTTATAAGAGCCCATGAATGTTTTCCTGAGGGATATAGATGGTTTTTTAATAAGAGATTACTATCATTATTCTCATCTGCAAATTATAGAGGAGGTTATTTTCCTAATCCTGCATCTTATGCTATTATTGAAAATGATAAAATAATACCAAAACTCTTGGAGATAAAAAACTTATTCGTTTAGTTTAAGAGAATGTGTATTAGATTTATCCTTATAATTATGAGATTTGGGATGCATCTGGTTTTATGAAGAGAAGATTGTTACCACGGATAAAAATCTCATTGTATTTGGCAATAGGTTGCCCTTCCATGAGTTCTGTAGCGTCTTCTAAAATCATGTTCATATAAGCGTCAATTTCCTTTAATAATCCTCTATATTCGGTTCCATCTTTTAATCTGAGTAATATTACTGAACCTTGACTATTTTGCAGAATTTGTAAAGGGTTTTTCGATCGCTGATTATTTTCTCTACTTGACATTTTTAAATCATATATCAATAAATTATTATTATATTTATAGAAAAGATAATTTAAAGATAGAATTTTTTGAATTAAAACCTTACGACATTAAAAAAATAAGATAAAAATCGTTTGGTTATCATCTTGGAAGAACGCTCTAAAAGTCATAATAAAAAGAAAAAGATTATTGAAAAGTACAATTCGTCCTCTCAATTTTACGATAAAAGATATGGTTTAATACAAGAGGATAAATTTGAGATTGTTTTAAATAATTATAGATCAGAAGAAAGACTTATCTTAGACTTAGGTTGTGGTACAGGATTATTTTTTGAATATATTAACAAAAAAATATTGAATAACGAAAAAATCAATTTAAATTATGTGGGATTGGATATTTCGTGGAATATGCTTCTAGAATTTAAATCGAAAATTGCTAATTCTGATTATATAAATTATAATCCAAATCTAATCTTATCTGATATTGAATATTTACCTTTTCGAGAGGATATATTTTTATCGGTCTTTGCCCTAACTTCATTCCAAAATTTACCTAATATTAAAAATGGAATAATTGAATCATTTAGAGTTGGCAAAAACAATGCTGAGTTTAAATTTTCAATATTAAAAAAAAAATTGGATATAGAATCATTATTAAAGATAATTAAAACTAAGCTTAGAGAACTAAGCATAACAAACAATGAAAACTTAGAAGATGTTGTGATTCAAGGGATTTTATCAAAAGAATAAGGATTTTATATTTATTAATTATAAAATGATTCAAGAATCTCATCTAGATTACTTTCAATTTTAAATTTTTTTCGAAAGTAATTACATACATTCTCAAGATCCCTTTCTAAGAGTGAATTTGCATTAGGATGATCAGACGATATCCATTGTAACCAATCAATTATCAAAATTTCTCCTTTCTCATCTACCACAATGTTGAATTCCCCTAAATCTCCATGTATCATGTTAGCTTTTTTATATATGACTTTATATTGGTTTATTATTCTGTTGAAAATTTTCAGAGGTTTTTTTATACGTTTATAATAAACTAGTTCCTTTCCTCTTAAATACGACATTATGATTATATGTCTGTTATATCCTATCGGTTTTGGTGTATTCAAATTCAATTCATTTACCTTTTTAAGAGCTTCATATTCTTTTTTGGCAGCCAGTCGGTTTACATAAAGCCAAGATAAATGTCCTCTTTCTCCAATAATATTTCTTAATTGTTTGATACTTTTAAAGCTTGTTCTCCCCATTCGATAAAATTTAGCTGCGTAAATGTTTTTTTCATCATCCATGCAGCTGTATACATCTGATTCCTTACCTTTTCCTATGAGAGGTCCCAATTGACTAATTATCTTTTTTTCTACAAGGGTATGCAACGCAAGTAAATCATATGCCTTAGAATTGAGTGTGTAGCCAATTTCATGTTTGGAAACATCCCTAATAATCAAATCAAGTTTATGAACCTTTTTCAGCCGGAAAAGCGTCTCTTCCATTTTATAGCGAGAATAAAACTTAATATTACTTACGGTAACAAACTCAGATCTCTTCATACCTATTTCAATTGCCATTAGTATTCGAAGATCTTCCTTTTCAAGTTTAGTTAGGAGGTTTGCTACTTGCAAGGTTAATACAATTAAAAAATGAATTTTCGATATGTTTTGAAAAAAGATATTAATTTATATATATTTGGTATTTCAAAAATCAGTAAAGCTGTAAAATTTAACAGCAAAAATATGAATATATCTTTAGGTAAGATCAGATAAGTAGTTGGTGTTTCTTCTTGAAATAAAAATAAGAAAATGCCTTGATTTAAGTAGAGAAATAAACCAATCGAAATAGTCACACTGCTTATTGAAAATACTATAATTTGGTTGTCGTATTCTATTATTCCAATGATTATATTGATGATAAAAAATATTAATGTAATAAAAGTCATTGTTTTTGAAATATTTATCCAATTCGCATAATATATTTTATTTACTTGATAGTTTCCATTAAACATTGGCCAAAACAATGATGTGCTTAGATTAAAAAAGGAGACGATTGGCAAAATTACTGCAATTATTATGGAAATGCTGTAAATCCGTATGGTTGCAAATCTACTAAATTTTAGAGCTTTTCCATCCCCTAGTTTCATGGTTTCTAATAATGAATCCAATTTATTTTGAATTTGAGTGGGAAAATTTTTCTTTGCCATAATTAACTGGAAATTTAACTCTGGATAATTAGTAATTAATTGCCTTATTTGTCTATATCCTTTTCGAAATTTAGTCTTTTTGCTTTTTGGGCCATTCCAGAGATAGATAAATCCGTTTTCCTCATCCAAAATTGCACAGACGTCTTGGGATAGTAAATGATGTTCTTCCTCGATCCAATGAGATTTAGACTCATCAAATATGAATGTTCTTAGCATCTAATATCTACTTAACTTAACTAAAATTAGCTTTTATTTTTTTCTATAACTTTAGAATAAACCTGTAAAAGTTAAAACAATAAAAAAATTATGACCAATAGCTTTTTAATTAAACTTTTATTGATTTTGTAGTCTATCTTTTATTTCTTTCCACATATTGGTAATATATCCTTCATAAACTTTTATTGTTGTATCATCAATGGTTTTAAATCTCTTTTGAAGTTTTAAATAATCTGTTATTGGTTTTCGTTTAGAGGCGTCTAAATATTTTTTACTTGGTCTTGACAATTCAAATTTGCCATGAACAACCTCATAAAGAGGCCAAAAACCTGTTTCATTTGCCAATCTACCAATTAAAATTGTATCTTTTGGTTCATATCCCCATCCTGGAGGACAAGGTGATAATATATGGAAATATTTTGGTCCAATTATGTTTTTGGCTTTTCTAAATTTTTCAAATAAATCAAGTGGATAAGCAGCATTAGCAGTAACGACATATGGAATATTATGTGCTTCTAATATCTTAGGCATATTTTTCTTATGGACATCTTTTCCTTCTGGAGTAGTTGTCGTTCGAACTCCTAGCGGTGTTGAACCACTTCTCTGAACTCCTGTATTCATATATGCTTCATTATCATAACATGCATAAATAAAGTTAGTTCTTCTTTCCGCTGCACCGCTTAGAGCTTGTATTCCTATATCAGTTGTTCCTCCATCTCCTGCAAAAGCTAAAACAGTAATTTCATTTGCTAAACCTTTATCCTCTAAAGAGGCTAGAATTCCTGATGCTGATGCTCCAGTGGTAGCAAAAGGTGTATGATAAACTGATATTTTTGTTGAGCAGAAACCTTGCATTCCATGCAACACAGTTAAACAAGATGCTGGAACCGTTACTATAGTTTTAGCTCCTAAAGCTTTAAGTGCGATCCTATAGATCAACGCCATGCCACACCCTGCGCATGCACGAGTACCTGGATAAATGAACTCCTCTTCAGGCAGATCCATTATATTTACCATTATTTTTCACCCACTTTTAAAATATGTTGATTCATCATAATCTTTTAATTCATCTAATTTTAAACCTAAAAAATCAGTTTTATTTGTAGATATTCCTTCCTTAAACTCATCTAAAGCTTTATGCACACCGTTAACAATATGTTTTGTCTTTACATCCCTACCACCTAAACCGACTATAAAGCCTTTGATGTTAGGTCTATTTTTTAATCCATAAAGAGCAGCTTTTAATTCATAAGATAAAACTCCTTCATATCCATATCCAATGTCTCTATCAAAAACTATAATATTTTCTTTATCTTTGAAAAAATCTTTCAATTCTTCATAAGGATAAGGTCTAAATAATTTTAGGCTTACTATACCAATTTTTAGTCCCTCTGCTCTTAATTTCTTGATAGCAACCCTAGCTTGTGATGCAACTGATCCCATAGCAAAGATAATTGTATCTGCATCCTCAGTTTGAACTTCTTTATATATTCCATTTCCATAAGATCTGCCAAATTTAGAGACAAAATCATTATGAACCTCTTTTATTATATCAATCGAATTTTCTAAAGATCTTTGAAGTGAATATCTATATTCATAATACCCTGGAGCTGTTCCTTCTGCTCGTTTAACAATATGAGGGGTAGTTACAGGATCAATACCTTTTACTTGTGAAATATCGGATAAATTAATGTGATGATTAAGGGCTGGTAAAAATTGGTCAATTTCCTCTTGGTTTTCGAGTTTTACTGGCATCATTGTATGACTTAATATATATCCATCATATGCGACTATTGCTGGTAGAAATACACGTGGATCTTCAGCAATCTTAAATGCTTGAAGATTAGTATCATAAATTTCTTGGTT
>JBHLNW010000092.1:0-13200 GCA_048941185.1 Promethearchaeota archaeon | reverse complement strand
TCAAGTATCGAAGAAAATTTGGCTCAAATCATAGCACGTGGAGATATTGATGGATATATTGATATGTCTAAAAAATTGTTTGTTGCATACAGCGTTCCGATGGAAACCAAGACACAAACTAAAACCTCTGCTAAAGAATCTTCAGATGAAGGTAAAATCGAAGTTGTTCGTGATTACGATTTCATCGGTGGACAGTTACATTTCAAGGTGGCGGTTCGTAATCAGAGTAATATGGCGATAAATACTGTAAAAGTCCTATTAGATGTTCCTACTAGTTATAATGCAAAAAATCCCCTCATTACTGTACCTGTGATCGAAGCAAAAAACTCTCGAGGGGTAGACTTCTATTTGGAACCAAAAGAATGCGGAATTTCGAATATTACTGGTGATGTTATCTACAAAACTGCCACCGGAGAGAAAAAGACAGTACACATACGTAAAAAGGAAGTTCAAATAAAGTGCCCACTTGTAGTGTCATGTTTAGCAACAATCGAGGATATTCAAATAGCCATCTCAGATCTTCCGAATGATGCTCGAGCATTTTTAATTGCAGATCTCGATCCTCGATTAGCTTTTAGAGCAGCAGTAAGGACAATTAAACGTTTTGAAGTGAGTACCGTAACTTCTCATGAAGGTAATGATGCTAAAGGAAAATATGAAGCAGAGAGTTGGCATTGTTCAGAAGCGAAAATCGGTGGAGGAAGAATAATTACAAGAATCTATGTATCCGAGATAAATCAATCATTGGAGGTTAGAGTTTGGTGTAATCACGCTGGTCAGCTCACTGGTTTCTTGGCAAAAGTGATCGAATTACTTTTTGAGGAGATCAATCTCATCCGGAAGATTAAATCGGAAGAACGTGAAAAAACAATTGATGTCATGGCCATAACTCAAAATATAGCAGAGATGTCAGATTATTGTATGCTAAGATGGAAAGCCCAAAACATTCGAACTAAATTGCATGATACATTTGTTAGAGTAAGAAAAATAATGGGAGATAAGGAGGCAATTTTAGGGAGAATGGAATTCTGGTTAACTAATTTGAATAAATATGGGAAAGATGATAAGATTTCGGATGAAGATGCTGATAAACTTGTAGTAGAACTTGACAATTTTCGGAACGTTATTGCTCGTTCTATCAAATTGTAGTTCTATCTTCTCTGAAAAAAGATTTATAAATTTTTAAACCTATATTTTATAATATACACAAAAAGTTGCCCATATTATGCCAATTGTGTCTGTATCTTTAAGTGAGAATCTTAAGAAATTTATTAATAAACTTGTTTCTAAAAATCAATATGAAAATAGATCTAAATTAATCAGAGATGCTCTCTTACGCTTAATGTCTACAGAGGATATATCTTCCACTCTGGATGAATTTAATGATTTCACTCCTCTTACAAAAAATATAATTGGTAACATGATCATTGTCGCCCCAAATGATTTTACTGTTCAAAAAAAATTGAATAGAATTGAAAGTGAATATAAAGAACAAATTGTTTCCAAAAACCAAAATTTTGTGAATCAAAATTTTATTACATTTATGATTTATGAGGGAAAACTTCAGGATTTCCAAAAACTTGTTGTTGAAATTAACAGTATTGAAGAAATAAGAAATTTTAGGTATTTAATTATAAATTAGAATCAAAATTTTATTTCCTTAACACCTAGAATTATTTTTATTAATAATATAATCAAATTTAATTCAAATTTGGTGATATAAGAGTGGGTAAAAACAAATATGGAAAAGGTTTTCAAAAGGGGTCAAAGTCAGGAGGTAATAGTTCTAAACAAGGAGGAGATCCTATTCACAGCGGCAAAATAAAAGCAAGCCACATCTTAGTCGAGAAATTTACTAAAGCTCAAGAGATTTATGAAGATTTGATGGCAGGTGATAAATTTGAACTATTAGCTAGTCAATATTCTACATGCTCTAGCAAGAAACGGGGTGGTAATTTAGGTGAATTTAGTAAGGGAGATATGGTTCCTGAATTTTGGAATGCGTGTACTAAATTAAAAGTCGGAGAAATTTCTCAACCCGTGAAATCTCAATATGGATACCACATTATCAAACGTACAGGATAAATTATGTTAAAAAATTATGTTTTTCCCGAATCCTTCGCGGGGATAATCATCCAATAACTATAATTTTTTAGAGGAATCATCTTTTCGGGTTAAATTAAAGCTTTTGAATAGTCTTTGATTGTAAGTATGAATTAATCATCATCAACCTCACCGAAAGCATATTCTAAAACTAATATTATTATAATAATTATACAACCAAGAGTGGTAATTTAAAAAGTAATCAATCTTTGACCTCCTCATCCAACCGCTCCAATTGCCGTAATAATTGATATAAAGAAAAAGAATATGAATATTCCTAACAATGAATGCAAAGCTTTTTTACTGGTTATTTGAATTCCTATAAATTTATCGATTATTATTAAATTGTTATAAGAATTATAATTTTAAATCTTGCTAGTTAATCAGTTTAATATTACAATTAATAGAATAGTAAAAAATGCACTCTTAGAATTACAATTAATAGCCCAGCACGGATTCGAACCGTGGTCCAGGGGTATCTCCAAGATCTTAGATACAAAGACTTATCAGGGCCCCCGATGCTTGACCTCTACACCACTGGGCTTTTTTAGAGATTTTCTGAACTTTATTTATTTGAATAAAAGTAATCTGGAAACTCTAAAAAACCTTTCTCATTTGTTTAAATTTAAAAAAGTATCAACAAGATGCTTGCAAATTATAAATTTTAATTTAAAAAATATTCATTTTTAAATAAGATAAATTTTTATTTACTCAGTTATATATATTTACTTGGATTACACACACTTGATCTGGAGGACCTAAAAAGATATCAGTTTAAAAAAACTAGTTTTTAAACCCCGTGTGACTGAAAAAAAACCCCGTATTATAAACTGACAATGCTTTTTTACTATATTCCTCCATTGTGTAATCCACCCTATATATCAATATAATATGGATATAATATCATCATCCTATTATATTCATATAAAATAGAAGTAGTAAACTATTTATTTTTGTAAAAGATGTTATATATTTCATTAAAATATTTGTCAGACATTCCTGCGATATAATCTCGAACTATTAAAGTTAATTGATTGTTTTTTTTGAGAGGTTTAAAATAAGTATTATAATGTTCATCATCAATATATTCAATATGATCTCGAAAAATTGGAGCTTTATAAATTTCTTGTTCTAAATCCTTTAGAGATCTCTCAAAAATTAATAAAAATCTCTCTTTTAATTTATCAATAAAAGTTTTTTCCGTAGCATTCTTCTTTAACAAATCTCTTCTAATATATATATTATCGTAATTGAATGATTTCAATTCTTTTAAAGCTTCAAAAATTTCATCTGAATATCCAATAACATCATTATCCAAACTGAAATTAAGTAAATCAGTTATTAAGGTATCTATAATTTTAGGATTTGTGTCTCCTAGAACATTTTTACAATGATCAGGAATTTGATCTCGGATTATTAGCTTTAATAAAATCGCATCTTCAATATCCCTTCCAATATAGCTAATTGTATCACTGAACCTAGTTACAATAGCTTCATAAGTCATAGGTATTCTCTTAATTTTATTCTTATAAAAAGCATCTTCATATTCCTTAAAATGATCTTCCCAAGTCTTTCCATTTCTTTTAGTTGGCTTCAGTTGCTGTTCGTTGACTTCACCATCATGACAAAGTATTCCATCAAGAACTTGCAATGTTAAATTAAGCCCATTAGCAGGTTTTTCTGGATCTCTTCTTTCTAGATATGAAAGCCATCGAATTCCCTGAGCATTATGACTAAAAGTGCCTAAACCATATTCTTTACTTATTTCATTTAGGATGTCTTCACCTAAATGCCCAAAGGGTGCATGGCCAACATCATGACCTAACGCAATTGCTTCGATTAAATCAGTATTTAATCTTAGTACCCTTCCGATTTGACGAGCGATTCTAGATACTATATGGACATGCAATGAGCGATGAGTAATATTGGCGTTATTTATTTCAAAAAAAACTTGAGATTTATCAATATAACGGGCATAAGCCTTTGAATGAACAATCCGATCAACATCTCTAAAGAAAGGAGGCCTAATCTCTTCGCTTTCTTCTTTATGATATCTGATAGCTTCAGAATCCAATACACCGTGAATTCCTACATTCACATCTCTTCTCATTCGAGTTTGCAAAAGTTCAATTGTACGTTTATCCATTTTGATTTGAGAGTTTATTACTGAAATTATTGATATAAGATTAGATAGTTTATTATAAAGATTTTTCTAAGGTACTATTAAAATCTAATATTTTTTCTTTTTGATGATATTATCATTTAGCCTATTTTGATATCTATTGCTTTATATGGACACTTTTCTTTGCATTTCAGACATAGATTACATTCACCATTTCCAGAGAAAAATTCATAGGCTTCATCTAATATCCTTATTTGCTTCGGACAAACTTTTTCACATATCCCACAATCAACCCTTCCAACACATTTTACAGGACTCCTTGATAGTTTCAGAAAAGAATATTTACTAATAACAGAAGCGAATGCAGCATATGGGCAAAAATATCTACAATATAACCTTGGATACCATACTGATAAAACTAAGAGAACTATATAAAAAATTGAAATTATAAACACTAAAAAATTGTCAAAAATGGGACCAATACTTCTTTGTTCAATCATCTGACGAATTAAATTAGGGAAAAACACAAAAATAAATTCAGATAAAGAAAAATAAGAGATTGGTTTATTTCCAAAGTCTCCTAAATTTGCTCTATACGTCTCATAAAAAGATTGATTGATTGCTGCGGCTATTGAGAGGGGAACAATAAGTAACAATACAAATATCACAATTGCATATTTTACTTTCAACAAAGACCTATGATTAAATATACCTAAAAATCCTCCACTTGTCTTTACCGTCCTCTTCTTTGTTGGAATAGCCGCACATGCATCTTGAATTGTACCAATCGGACATATCCAGCCACAAAACATTCTGTTAGTAAATAATATAATTAGTATAAATATTCCTATTAGAAAGAGAGGAATTATTCCTTCTGTAAAAAAAAAGAAGATAAATTCTATAATTCCTGCTCCATTTGAAAGAGGATTTCTTACAGAATTTAAAACAGGAAGTACTCTTAAAAAGCTCTCTAAACCCAATAAATTAATTGAAAAAATTACTTCCAAGATTACATAATTAATTATGAGGAAAGCGATAATTTGAAATATACGCCTAGATAATGTTATCAGATGATTTTTTACTTTAAAATCTTTTATTTTCAAAAATTACCACTTGGCTCAATAAAAGTATAAAAAGATTAATTAATACTGTTTAAAAAAATTATTTTTTCCCCTTTAAAAAGGCTTTAATAAAAAAAAAAATCAAAATAAATTCAAATATCTCAATTTACAAATTGAATAAAACTCAAAAAAATAGAAATATTTGAAAAAAATTAACAAGAAGAATTAATAGACTCTACTATGATTTAGAATCTATTTTAATAAGATGGTTTCTAAGTTTTTTGGAGCGGCTGTAGATTTGCGTAACTTTTTATGTATCATTGTTGACAAACTGACAGCTTTAGATTCTTCTCCATGACATACAAGAACTTTTTTAGGTCTCGGTTGAATTCGCCTTAAAAATTGTGAGATTTGGCTACGAGATGAATGACCACTAAAACCTTCAAGAGTAAAAATTTTCATATTGAGTTTAACAAGCTGTGTACGTCCTTTGAAATCTACATAAGTAAATTCTTTAAAGCCACGTTGGATTCTATTCCCCAATGTTCCTGAGACTTGATATGATACAAAGATAAGTGAATTTTTAGGATCATTAGCTAGTTCTTTCAAGTATTGCACAGACGGTCCCCCTATGAGCATACCACTTGTTGCTAAGATAATGCATGGACCACCTTTAACAATATCGAGTCTTTCTTCTTGGGCAGACACTGTTTCAAAATAATCACTTAGAAATGGATTTTTACCTTGATGCAATATTTTTTCTCTTAGATCACTACTTAGAAAATCGGGATTGGCAGTATGTATTGCTGTTGCCTCACTAATCAACCCATCAATAAATATTGGAACTTTATCAATAAATCCTTTTGAAATGTATTCTTCTAACACAATTAATAATTCTTGAGCACGCCCTACAGCCAATACGGGAACTAGAACTTTTCCACCTCTTTTGAGAGTTGAATTCAGTATTTGTTTAAGCTCTTTTTCAGATTCCTGTCTACTAGGAATACGGTCTTGAGGTCCTCCATAAGTGGATTCGATTAGAAGGCTTTCAACCCTTGGAAACTTTACTGCAGCTTTTTCTAATAATCTAGTTTTTTGATATTTAAAATCTCCAGTATAAACAAAATTATAATCTCCTTTCCCAAAATGTAGGTGTATCATCGAAGAACCTAAAATATGTCCAGAATTGTGAAGTGTTAATTTAATATCTGGTGCTATATCTGTTACTTTACCCCAAGAAAGGGGAATTGTATGAAGTACAGTCGATTTCACATCTCTCTTTGAATAGGGTGAAGGTGTTCCTTCTTTTTCACATATTTGAATGAAATCAAGTTGTAACATAGTCGATAGATTACGTGTGGGTAAAGTAGAATAAACTGGGCCACGATATCCATATTTATATAAAAATGGGACAAGTCCACAATGATCTAAATGTGCATGTGATATTATAACTGCATCAAGATCTCTTATCGAAAACTCAGGTATCTCAAAGAAGGGAAATTTCTCATTTGGATTTCCCACATTTAACCCAACATCTAGTAACACATTACTATCTCTTGTTTGCATTAATATACAAGATCTTCCAACTTCTCTAAAACCCCCTAAAGCGCTTAATCTAATATGTAAATCATTAAAAAGTACAGGTCTATGGATTCTTTTACCAATTTCTAATAAGATATCTTTTTGTGTCTGTCTTTCCTTTGAAAGCATTCCTCTAATTAGTTGAATTGTTTTTGAAGTTAATGGAGGAGTTCGAATAGTTCTAGGTTGCCAGAATGTATTCGTTCTTATTTCTTTTAAGTTAATACCTTTTTTTCCAATAACTAATCCTGGTTTCCCAGATTCTATTATCACTTCTCCTCTAGTATGATCAAATTCAATATCGGTAATTTCAGCATCATCATTAACAAGATTCTTAATGTATACCTCAGTTTCAGCTGGATCTTTGCGTTTATCAACATTCCATCTGAAAACGACACGTTTTCGCATGGTTTTTGCTAAATCCCTTAAAACTGTTGAGCTTTCAATTGCATCTACATCTGAATTTTCTGAATAAACCGCGATTTCGGGGCCCTCAAACTCGATTTTCTTAACAATAATTTCAGGTGGAACGTTTTGGATAATTTCCTCTTTAATTCGTTTTAATTCAGTTTCATAACTCATAAAAATTCATTACATCAGTTATTTATTGTTTATTTTTAAACTTAATAATATGATCAAATTGTAAAATTTAGATTCTTATTTCTTAATAATTTGATTTATTATTGTCATTAAAATTATCGTGTATTGATTAAAAACACTTAAAATTTCACTTGTTTGTAGATATGTTTTGGTAATTTGTAATTGCTTAATTCTAATAAATAGTATTACATTCTCTTACATTATATTTTATTTTCAGAAGAGAATAATATTGAGAATGAAATATTACTAAATTTCTATGATATATATAAATTAATCAAATAAAAACATTATCATTATGAAATAACTAAAAACTTTTTTTAAGTTTTCATGAAATTCTCTATAACTTGATAATTCTTCATTAATAAGATATATTTTTTTGATTATAATCCCTAGAATAAATCATGGGAAAACTAAAAATAGGCGCTATTGCTTCTGGATCTGGTTCAAATTTTGGGGCAATTGTTAGTGCTTGTGAAAGTGGAATCTTGAAGGATAAAGCTACAGTAGGAGTTTTAATATGTAATAAAGCAGGAGCTTACTGTATGGAACGAGCTAAAAATCATAATATTCCCTACGTTTTAATTGAATCGGACAAGCATGAAGGATCAAGAGAGGAATTTGACCAGAAAATGATAGAAGTGCTTGATAAATACGGATGTGAACTCGTAGTGCTTGTAGGATATATGCGTTTTGTCAGTGAAATGTTTTTAAAACACTTTAAGGGCAATATTATGAATATCCATCCAGCACTTCTTCCAAGTTTTAAAGGTATGCATGCCCATGAAGATGCACTAGCATATGGTGTTAAGGTTTCGGGTGTAACTGTCCATTTTGTTGATATTCATGAAGATCATGGACCTATTATCATTCAAAAATGTGTACCTGTTTATGATACAGATACTAAAGATACTTTAGGGCCCAGAATTTTAAAATGGGAACATAAGGCTTTTCCAAAAGCAATAGAACTTTTCTGTGATGGAAGACTGCATATTGATGGAAGAATAGTCAGAATTGATGGTGAAGTTAAATTATAACTTTTACTTTAGTAACTTAGGGAAATGAGTTTGATGTGCTATCTGACCCAACGGATTATTTCAACTTAAAAGTTGTATATAAGATGACGAAGATCTTGAGTAGCTAAAATTCATTTCCCGCTAATTTTCCCTCCATAGAAATACTAAGATTTTAATCAAAGTATTTATAATCCTAAATAATGTAATAGAAAAATTTTTGATTGAATCATGCCTCGTAGAAAAGAAATTATTGAAATCTTAAATTTAATGGAAAAACCAGAAAACATAATTAATTTTGGACTCGTAGGACATATAGATCACGGTAAAACAACTCTTTCTGATTCATTACTGAGTGAAGCAGGATTTTTATCACCGGATTTAGCAGGTGAAGCTCGTGCTCTAGATTTCCTCGAAGAAGAACAAAGACGAGGCATTACAATGAAATCAGCAAACATTTCCTTATATTATGAGAAATCTCTTGAAGGACATGAACCTTTCCTTATTAATTTGGTTGATACGCCGGGTCATTTAGACTTTAGTGGGAAAGTAACGAGGGCATTAAGATTAGTGGATGGAGTCGTTGTGGTAGTTGATGCAGTTGAAGAAGTAATAACTCAATCTGAAACTGTAATTAAGCAGGCTTTACAAGAAGGTGTTAAACCAGTATTATTTATAAATAAAGTAGATCGTCTAATTAGAGAGCTAAAACTTTCTGATGAACAAATAAAAAAGAAGTATATTCGGATAATTAAATCATTTAACACTTTAATAGAAAGATATGCTGAACATCCTTTCAATAAAAGATGGAAAGTTTCACCTCTTGCTGGTAATGTTGCTTTTGGTTCCGCTCTTCATAAATGGGGTTTCACTTTAAAAATTTTAGAAAAAAGTGATCTAAAATTTAAAGATATTAGAGAAAGATATAATAAGGATACGTATACAAAAGATACTTATGCTGATTTAGCTCATTATTTTCCGATTCATCGAGCCATATTAGAAATGGTAGTCGATCATTTACCAAATCCTATAGAAGCACAAAAATATAGAATTGAAAAAATATGGGATGGAGATATAAATTCTGAACTAGGAAGAGCTATGGTCAATTGCGACCCAGAGGGCCCTCTAATTGTATGTTTAAGTAAAGTGCAAGTTGATAAACATGGATTAATATCAACGGGAAGGATTTTTTCTGGAAGTTGTACTACTAAAAAAGAAGTTTTTCTTTTAAATGAAAGCAATAATGAGAAAATTCAACGAATTGCTATTTTTATGGGACAAAGAAGAGAACAAGTAGATAAAGTTCCTGTAGGAAATATTGTAGCAATTGAAGGACTCAAAATGATAAAAAGTGGTGAAACAATAATAGATAGCTATAAATCTAATGAAATGGTCCCATTTGAAAGCGTAAAGTATGTCACAACTCCTGTCGTTACTGTTTCAATTGAACCCGAATATCTAAGAGATTTAGATAGAATGAAAGAATTGGTGGAGAATCTATTAATTGAAGATCCTAATTTGAAATTTGATATAAATGAAGAAAATGGTGAATTTCTCTTATCAGGTGCGGGACCTCTCCATTTGGAAGTTACTGCTAATGAAATTGGAAAGAGAGGTATAAATGTTTCCATTTCCGAACCTAGAGCAGTTTTTAAAGAATCCTGTAGAGATATCTCGTCTTTAATTTCAATACAATCCACGAATAGTCAAAGTTCTCTTAAATTGAAAATTGAACGATTAGACGACGTAACTGTACGATTTTTTCGAAATATTGATTATAGGACTATAAAGCCTTTTGCAAAATTAAAAGAAATTTTGAGAGAAAAGACATCTCTGAGTGAGGTAGAGATTGAGAATTTCTGGATGTGCGATTATGACCAAAACATATTGATTTACAAAGGAAAATTTGAATTAAATGAGTTTTATAAAAATGCGATCCTCGAGATAATTGAAAATATCCATTTAAATGGTCCACTTTGCAGTGAAAAATTAGCAGAGATTAAAATTACAATTGAAGATTTAAATATCCAAAATATTCCAGACGAAAACGTTTTCACTGAATTATCAGCTATGTTTTATGAAGCAATTAAGAAAGGCTTAAATCAAGCAGAATTAATTCTTTTAGAGCCAATCTATCATACAATAATCCAACTTCCTCCAGACTATATTAAAAATACTATCACTTTACTTACTAAATATTCTGCTAAAATTAAAACCATAGATCAGGATAAGGAATATCAAGCAGTCATAGAAATTTTAATTCCTGTAAGACATTCTATTAAATTTGCTGAAGAAATTCGATCAGCTAGTTCTGGAAGAGCTTTTTGGCAAAATGAATTTTATGCTTATATGGAGGTTCCACACCATGAATCTCAAAAGCTAGTTCATGATATCAAATTTATAAAAGGAATTTCTTGGTAAAATCAGAACTTGGATTAAATTTCTAAAATTTTAATAATATTTTGGTTTTTTTTGTGTTTTTTCTATTTTTGAACTAAAAAACCTATATCCGAAAATAGATTTAAATTTATTTTTATAAAAAATTGTTATACTTTTATATCTCAAATTTTTTTTTTTACCATTTGAATTTAATAAGGCTTGATTTATTTCCCTTAGAGAATTACGACATAATTTAAATTTATTGAATATTATTAATAAATAGTAAATTTTCAATTATGATTAATATCACAACAAATAACAAAAGAAGTAATTTTTTGAACACAAAAATCTTTTTATTAGTCATTTTTATTAGTCATGTTATGTAGCATCTTTATTTGGTGAGATTTCAGATTTATGTAAGGAAATAAAATCTAGTTCTCACCCATCAAATACATTTTTAGAGAACTTAGGTAATTAAATGTTAAATTCCTGAGTTAATTAATCATTAAATTTAGAATGCATATGAAATGCGCCCACCGGGAATTGAACCCGGGCCGCGAGGTTGGGAACCTAGCATACTACCCCTATACTATGAGCGCATTAAATATTTGAGTTTCTTTCTATATAGATTTAATGTAAAAAGATAATAAAAATAATTTCGAATAACAAATAAAATTTTTTGTAAACCAAGCTGTAAATTTATTTCTAGCCTTTTGAAGGGTATTAAGTCTTTAGACGATTTAACACTAATTTGAATTAACAGTTCCATCAGTGAAGTTTAGAAAATTATTTTGTTATTATTTCGGTCCAATTTTCATTTTATTATTACATGATGAATTTTGGGACGATATAAAGAAAATTAATATGAATCTTGAGATGAATCTTGTGTTGTTACTAACCTTGTTTCTAATACAGTTAAGTTTACAACTCCTAATGGTAATATCTATATTTTATTACACTTTAATGATAAAGGGGTAGATCTTTCTATAAGAGATATCGGTATCGGATTAACTAAAATTGAACAAGATTTATTATTTCAAAAATTCGGGAAGGTAAAGCGAGTTAATGAAAATTTTGATGGAGATATTGAAGGTTCAGGTTTAGGGTTATATATCTAAGAAGATCATAGAACTCTATGATGGTAAGATTCTTGTAGACGCTAAAGGAAGGAATAGGGAATAAACCTTCATGATAAGATTATCCATTTGAGAGAAATTATATGATTTTTCGAAATACTTTTCTTGTTTTATCTATTTTCAATAGTAATATATAATTGTGATTAGATGAGATAAATCCTTTATTTTCTGAAAATTTCAAATATATTATTATTGGAAAATATCATGGAGAAATTGGATATTTTTTATAAAAAACTTAATGGAGTAATACATGGTGGAGTATTTGGTTTACTCTCAATTAGTGTAGGTATTTTGGGAGATATAATTGCATTTTCAATGTTTCCTGGTTATAATTTTTTAACAATGGCGGTAAGTACATTATGTTTAGGACCAGGAGGTATTTTTTTCAATATTGGAAATATATTTTCAGGAATATTTGCTTTGATTTTTGTAAATTCTCTCATAAGAACATTCAATGAAGGTAATTTTGGCACAAGATTAAAGCAATTAGCAATAATATGCGCAGATATCTCATGTATAAGTTTTATTTTTTTAGGAGTATTCTGTGGATCCAATATAATAATTCAATATTTACATGGTACTGCAGCTGTAACTAGTTGGGGATTTGGTTTTGTTTATTTTACCTTATATAATATTTTAATGTTAAAAGATATTAAGTATTCCAACAAACTTGCCATATTTGGTTTCATTTTAACATTTCCACTTTTATTATTGATGGTATTGTTTTTCTTAGCCTATATACCTATACTCACAACACCCCTAATCATAATACTACCCCCCTTAGAATGGGTAAATACTTTTTCAGTTATTTTGTGGTATTTTTCGGTCTCAACTTATACATTATACAAAAAATTCTAATAAGCTGATTGTTATGCTACAGTTTTCGATTATTATAGAAATTTTTTTTAAGGATAAAAGTTTGACTGATTACTATGAGTAAAACAAATGATTTCGTTGAAAGAGTTTTCAATCTGATACCAGGATATACATTTGGAGTGTTATCATTCATTTTTGGATTAGTATATATTATTGTGGCTCTCTTATTGACCCCAGAATATATTATGTGGCGTAATTCAATAAGTTATTTAGGAATTCAGACAGGTGGTATATTTTTAAGAATTGGATTAATTGTTTCTAATATATTTTCAATTCCATTTATTATTTCTCTGGGAAGAGCTTTAAAAGATAAAAATACCAATGAAAATATA
>JBHLNW010000091.1:0-13470 GCA_048941185.1 Promethearchaeota archaeon | reverse complement strand
TCAAGTGGTCCACCAGAATTTATAAATGAAGATCAATGCCTTGAATGTGGTATCTGCTATTTTATATGTCCACAAACCCATATTTTAGATGATGAGCTTAATGAGATTTATAATTTTTCAGACTTCCTTTCTATGCCTTTAGGAAACATTCGAAATATTTATATATGCCAAACAAAGGATGAAGAATTTTTAAAATATGGAACTGATGGAGGAGTTGTAAATACATTATTGAATTTTCTATTAGAAAGGAATATAATTGATGGAGCTATTGTTGCTAAAACAAAAGCTGCTTTTTCTAGAGAAGCTAGTGTTGCTAAGAATAGAGAAGATTTGATTAATGCATCAGGAGTAAAATTAGACTTAGCACATCAAGTCACAGAAATGCAAAAATTTCATACATATACCAGCTCTTTAAAAAAGTTAAAAAAGTTAAAATTTGACAGATTGGCAATTGTTGGAACTCCGTGTCAGATTTATACTATTAGATGTATGCAGGATTTAGGAATTATTCCCTCGCAAAATATTGACTTATGCATAGGGTTATTTTGTTACGAGAATTTCTTTTTTGATAAAGTAAAGGGAGAACAATTTGAAAAACAGTTTAAAATTAAATTTGAAGATATTAAAAAAATCAATATTAGAGAAGATTTGATTATAACATTAAAGGATGGTAAAAGTAAGTCAAAGACAATTCACATTCCCTTTGATGAACTAAATAATTATATGCGATCTGCATGTAATTCCTGTAATGATTTTACAAATATTTATGCAGATATTTCATTTGGAGGGTTAGGATCTCCAGAGAAGTTTACAACAGTTATTACTCGAACGAAGAAAGGAGATGAACTTTTTGCTAAAGCCCTTAAAGCTGGAGTTATAACTAGCCAAAGAATTGAAAGTAACCGTTTAAAGGAAATAAAAGATTTATTATCGCAATTTTCAAAACAAAAGGTTATGCGAAAAGAGTCTTTTATTAAAAAGAAATAATTCTTTTTTTAAAATTTAAGTTAAGAAGCTTCATTCAATTGATAATAAAATCCTTCATTTTTCAAAATTTTCAACATACCGTTCTTTCTATAAATATTGAACAGTTTTTTTACTTCTGAAGATGGTATTCCATAATTTTCAGCAATAATTTCAATCATAAATTTAGGAAATTTCTTATAGCTTTTTTGTAAGGAATGAAGTGCTTCCAAAAATCTTTTAGAATAATCAATTTCTGATACAACCATTTTCCTCAACTCTAATTGTTAGAGAAGAATCTTATTATAATACTTTTAATATTCTTAATTCTATTAATAGTATGATATATCGTGTATATAAAGGTTAGCAATAAAGGTAATTAATGTAGTGATAAACGGTCAAATTACTTATATAATGTTTAGTCTGCTTATTATATAACTTATCCAAAAACCTGGTTTTTTAGGGATATCAAAATCTACCCATGCACTTTTCATATAAGAGGTATCTGCTTGCCAGTTTCCATCAGATCGTTGCTTTTCTTTTAATATTTTTTTGGCATCATTACAGCGTTCATCATCTAACATCCCATTTGCTTTAAGTAGGGATAAGATCTCAATAATATTTGATCTATATGGATATGGATAAAAATTTAGCATAATAGAATCCTCGATTGGTTTATCTGAAGAAAGTTTCTTATATACTCTATGTTGAAGGATATATTCTAAACCTTGGTTAAGTTTAATTTCGAGCTCCTCAAAAGTTCCATATCGTTTTTTAAACTCAGTAAGCGTGATCATAGATTTTACAACACCATAATAACAAGGTACTTTTTTCATACACCCACCAAACCTAGTGTATAGATCTTTTCCAGGCCAAGTACATTCTCTACCTCTCTCAATGGATTGGTACTTTAATATCCAATCAAGGCCAGCATCAATCTTATCTTTATCTTCATATCCCATCTTTATAATAATAGTAGTAATCATAGCATTGTGGCAGGCGAGTAAATTGTCCATTGTTCCTTCTAAAGAAAATCCTTCTTGAGTATAAGATTTATCCACAAGGATATTAATCCATTCTTGTACTCTTTTTAATGTATTTGTAAAAGGGATCTCTGAAAGTTCTAATAGACGCCATTCAAGCGCTCGAATGCCAACAAAAGTAATTGGAGGCCTTTTGGGAGGTTCTATTAGTTTTGTCACAAGCTCTGATTTCTTTAGCATTTTCTGAGCTTCTTCTATTGTTATACTCTCTCCTTTTTCATAAGCCTTTTTCAATGTTAATGCGGAATCTTCAATCATAATATTCAATAATCTGAAATTCTTTGTTAAATTTTAAATATTGCTAAGATTTCTTAATTTGTAAAAAGCATTTTTTTGAACTTAACGGCGAAATGTTTTTGTGCAAATTTAATTATTAATCGAGGTTATATTAATGAATATTGGAATATTTTATTTCTCTGCGACAGGAATAACTGAACTAATTTCAAATCACATTACTTCGATTTTAGAAAACCAAGGGCACTCTGTTACACAAAGAAACATAATAATACCAGATAGTAGAAATTCCCATATTGATTTTTCAAAATTTGAAGCATGTTTTTTTGGATTTCCCGTTTATGGAGGAAGAGCTCCTAGTGTTGCTGAGGAATGGATAAGAACACTTGATGGCAAGGATAAGAAATGTTCAATGTTTTTTACATATGGAGCACGCGATTTAGAGTGGGCTCATCAGACTACATATTATTTATTAAGAAAAGCAAACTTTAAGGTGGTCTTGTCAGCAGAATTCATAGGGAAGCATTCCTTCAGCGTTGCAAAAGAATTTTCACTAGCAGAAGGTCGACCTAATCAAACAGATTATGATGTTGCTACCGAATTTGCAAGAGAATCAATATCTCGGTTTCAAAAGGACTCCAAATTTAATATTGATTTATCAGATTTTACTTATATACCTATAAAGATTGAAGAATCTGATGGATTGATGGCACTTGCGTATCCATCGAAAGATAAGGATGATTGTAGTATATGTAATTTATGTGAGAATGAATGCCCAGTAAATGCTTTTAATGCGATAACAGGGAAAACTGACAGAAAATTATGTATTCAATGCATGCACTGTGTAACTATCTGTCCTGATAGGGTAATTCATATTGGTGATATCACTGAAATATACAAGATTTTTATAGATGAACTTGGATTAACTGACGACGTTGTCCAAAAGAAGAGGAGTAAAATAATTTTTTAAGTATATTGGTGATAGTAAAAATTACACCTCAAATGCCCATTCTCCGTTTCGCATTATTGGTTCCATAGTTCCATCTTCTAATTCTCCATCAACATTCATATCTGCCGAACCAATCATAAGATCAAGATGGATAAGGCTTTGATTGCCTCCTGCAGCCATGAACTCTTCCTCTGTCATTTTGTCACCATTTTTTAATGAATCTCTGTAACCCTGACCTAATGCGATATGATTTGAGGCATTTTCATCAATCAAAATACTATAAAAAAGTAATCCCGTCTGAGATATTGGAGAACTATTAGGAACTAAAGCTATTTCCCCTATACTTCGAGCTCCTTCATCAGAATCTAATATTTTTTGTAATATATCATTACCAATCTTAGCTTTTGCCTCAATTATTTTCCCTTCTGAAAACTTAAATACACAGTCTTCTATAACTTTACCTTGATAAAAAACGGGTCTTGTAGTTTTTACCACCCCATCAACTCGATCTTTATGTGGGAGCGTATAAATTTCTTCAGTAGGTAAATTTGCTATGAAATCAATTCCATTCAGAGTTTTTACACTTCCACCATTCCAGATATGGTTCTTAGGTAACCCAATTGTTAGATCAGTTTCCACAGAACTTAATTTTAATGCACTATACTGTTTCATATCTAAATACTTACATCGATTATGAAGGGCTTCATCATGTTTTTGCCAAGCAGAAATCGGATTATCTGCAGTGATACGACAAATTTTAAAAATAATATCCCATAATTTCTGGATTCTCTCATTCGAAGGAAAATCTGGAAATAATTTATCTGCCCATGCTTTACTTGGAGCTGAAACTATTAACCAGTTTAAAGCATTTTGAGTAATAAGATCTAATACTGGTTTGAGTTTTTTTTGTAAATTGAGTTGGAATTTTGAAATCAAACTAGAATCTATTGCACTCAATAAATCAGGGTTTGAGGACATTATGTGAAGATTTGCATCACCCGCTTGAGAAATATCGAGTCTCGCATCTATTCTCCATTGTGAATATTCTTCAAGTGAATTTTCATGACCATATTGAAATCGAATTAAACGTAATTGCTCATCACCCCATACCACATCAACCAATCGAGCTCCCATTTGATATGCCTTTTTTGCTATTATCCTTATTAATGGAGCTGCTTCAAAAGATATACCATCGTAACTAGATGTGGCACCTCCTATGAGTAAACGCTGTCCTGACTGAAAATTTAATCCTACTTTTAAGATCACTTCAGCATACTTTTCTAATTTTTGTTCAAACTCTGGCGACATTAGCTTTAAAATCACACTTTTACTTGTTGATACGTTTTTTTAATATAAGTACAATTATAAAGAATTTAGTTTAAATCTTTATTATTAATATAGTTTAATCATATCATCTCATTAGTTATATAGAGGATAAGCATTCATGGTCTATGATCTAATAATTATAGGAGGAGGACCGGGAGGGTCTACTGCGGCCAATATAGCTTCAGAAAATGGCTCAAATGTTTTATTGCTTGAAGCTGGGCGGGAAGGACGTTATAAATGTTGTGCTGGAGGGATTCCGGTTACTAACGAAGATTTCTCACCTATTCCACGAGGAGTTGGGGAACGTGAGATTACAGGTGGTGTGATTGTAACACCTACAAATGGACCAATGGAATTTGATACCACGACAGAAAAAGACAAAGGATACTGCATGTTTCGTACAGATTTCGATAATTTTCTCTTGAACATTGCCCATGACGCAGGTACTCAAGTGATATATGGATTTCGAGTAAAAAAGATTGAGGTTCATAACGAATATACAATAGTAAAAGGGCCGCAAGATTACCGGAGTAAATGCGTAATTCTTGCTACAGGCCTTGGAGGAGCATATCTTCAAAGAAATCTTAGAATGGAAGTTCCACCTATGATAAATGGAATACAAGCAGAATTTACTATTCCTGAATCTGTTATTACTGAACAATTTGGGAACCGAGTATGGGAATTTTTTGATGGCAGTATAAGTGAACATGGGATTGCTTGGGCATTTCCTAAGCGGGATGTGGTAAGCATTGGAATTTTAGGGCCAAACATAAAGATAAGAAATTTTGAATCCTTTCTACGTTATCCATTAATAAAAAATAAACTTGAGGGAAGACAGATGAAATCATTTGAAGGGCGTAAGGTTTGGGCGGCACCTATACCTGATAAATTGATTAAGAAGCCTTATCGCGAGCGTGTCATGATTATTGGAGATGCATGCGGAACCGCAGATCCCATTTTATATGAAGGAATTTATCAAGCCCGGTTATCCGGTAAACTTGCGGCGGAAATTTTCTGTAAAGCTCTTGAAGAAGAAGATTTTGGGGAAAATAGTCTTGCTCGATATTACTTACTCCTCCTAAAAAATCTTTATGAAGAAGACTTGAGATATTCTTACAAAATCCATACTCTTTTATATCATAGCGGGCTTTTAGAAAAAATTATCGATGCAGCATATTCAATGGCACAAGAAGATCCTGAGATGATGCAATCAACAATTGCATTGTTTACAAGAAGCCAAACAAGGAAGCAGATTTGGAAAGTAATATTTTCACGTAAATGGAAACTTATTAAGCAATTGGGAATTTCAAGCAGTTTGCGTCTAATTCCAACCTTATTTCATGCATTAAGAATATGACTTTGTGAAAAAAGATCTTTATTTATTATCTTACGTTCTTTGTTTTTATTAATGAATCAAATTGAGTCATTAGAAAGTGCATTAAGAAAAGTAGAGTCTGTAATGCGAGAAAGATCTGTAAATGAATTTACAATACAGAGAATATATCTTCCAGAAATCTTTAGTGATGATCTTCTAAGAATCTCTCAGGATGATGGATTTCCAATTTTAAAACCTTTCATAATACAATATTTTAACTTACGTGGGTTTTTGATTAAATTTTATTCTAATTTGGTAAAATTCATTAAGTTATCTTTAGAAACTTTTATAAAAAATACTTTTGGAGACAATCCAGATATTCAAGGAGTAGCTGTATTTAATCTTCAAGGATTTTCAATAAACTCAATCCTCCCGAGAGATGTAGATGAGACCATAGTTTCGGCAATAAGTGCTGCGATACTAAACGTATCTGAACGCGCTACTGAAGAACTAGCTCGTGGAAAACTAAAACGAATTCTCATAGAAGGTATTGATGGTCTTATAATTCTATCAAAAATAGGAGAAAATGCGATACTCTGCACTTTAGCTAGAAGTGACTCATCACTAGGTATGATTTTTATTGGAATAGAAGCCATTTCCAGAGCAATATCAGAGTTATTAGCTGAAAAAGAGAAAGAGGATTGAAGCGAGTTAGTTTGATGGCATTGTAGTGCTCAACTCGTAAACTTAAATTCAATCTGTCACCTATATAGAAAAAACGTTGCCTAAAGACTTGCTAATTCACCAATATTAACCTTATATTAGACTATAATATAGCTATCCTTTTCTAATGATTAGAAGAGTTAAGATTTCATAGTGTTACCCTTTTAAAAATTTAAAAAATTATTTTGATTTTTGTTTTTTACTTCTCACTAGGTTCGAACTTTCTGTGGAGTTACGCAATAAAAACTATTTAACGAAGTTTAATGTTACTTAATATAGAACACATTGAAAATGGTGATTATATCATGCAAAACCTAGAAATGGAGGATATGTATCAGCAAGCTTATATCAGAGCTAAATGTTTTAAGGGACTATTTACTCACGACATTTCAAATTTATTTCATGTAATTAGCAATTCTATAGAGTTATGTCAATCATTATTAAAAGAAGGAATTAGCACAGAGGAAATTTTAGATTATTTTAAGTTGATTGAAGAACAGGTAAATCGAGGAAAAAAATTAGTAAGAAATATTAGAAACCTCTCTGAATTAGAAGAATCCAAAATGCCACTAGAACCTATTGATCTCTATGAAAATCTGATCAATGCAATTCAATTTGTTAAAAATAGTTATCCAAAAAGAGAAATCGACGTTGAAATTAAATCTGAATCTGAGAAGATCTATGTTATCGCTAATGATCTACTACTTGATGTCATTGAAAATATTTTGATAAACTCAATTGATTATAATAAAAACGATATTGTTGAAATTGAAGTTTCAATATCAGAAATTAGGGAATTCAGAAAAAATTTCATAAAAATAGAGTTTAGAGATAATGGGATTGGAATAGATGACCTGAGAAAAATAGAGATTCTTCAAGAAGGACATAAAAAAAGTAAAAATTCTAAAGGTATGGGTCTCGGACTTTCGCTTGCTGCTAGACTTATTAATTTATATCAGGGTACTATGTGGATAGAAGATCGAGTAATGGGAGACTCTTCCAAAGGCAGCAATTTCATAATATTAATTCCAAAAGCTGCCCTAAAGGAATCATATTTTCATATTAATAAAAGAAAATTACAAAAAAATGAATAGCAAAAAAAGGTGAAATTTAATTAGCCAAAATAATAAAATTAAGAAGGATATAAAATGGTATTCATATGTAGATCCGCATCTCGACACTAAATTAAAAGATTTCATGGAAGAATTTGAAATTAAAAACCAAGCCAACCTTATAAGGACCTTCGTTGATAAAAGTATTGATTATATAAGTGCGGTATTAGAGAAGAAACCATTTAGTAGTCTAAAGAAATATGATGACAAAAATATAGATAATTTTATCAGAAAAGCTATTGAGAAATATGAAGATGGAAATGGTTTTTATGAAGAATTAAAACAGAAACTCTCACCTCTTAAACTTTCAATTTTAATGCTGGAAAAATTTCTCAATGAGCCAGAACAATTGTTGGTGGAAATTAATACAATTCAACAGGCTCTTGAAGAATTGGAAAATTCAGTAAAACAACACTTTGAAAAGCCAAAATTAATACGGTTTGTGAAAAAGATTGATGTCTTATATATAGAAGATAATGAATTAGAACGCAAGACTATAGATACATATTTCAAAAACCAAGGAATAAACATTAAATCGGTAGAAACATCCGAAGAAGGATTGTATCTATTAAACATACTGACTCCTAAAGTGATACTAGTCGATATAAACTTGAAAACGAGTAAAACTAATGGGGATGAGTTTTGTCAGATATTAAAATCTAATGGAGAGTATAGTTCCATTCCGATAATTTTAATATCTGCTGTCGTTTCTAAAAATAAAAAGCAGGAAATTTTGACAAATACAAGAGCAGATGATATCATAATTAAACCTATTGAAAAGTTGGCAGATCTACATATCCTGTTTAAATATTTAAAACAATACTAAAATTAAATTTTTTTTTTTCATCACTTACAATTTATAGGAGCCAATATCAGCTCCACATAGTAATTAAAGATTATTAGATAAGATTAAGTAATGTTTTTATCCATTACCTGCTAAATTCAAAATTCATTCAAATTTTAAAAAATGATTTATAGGCTAAAGATTGAGTTAAAGTTGTAGATCTATTTAGGTTAAGTTTAAAGTGATTTGATTCGTTTGAAGAAAGGAAATACTCCACGAGAGTTTAAAAAAAAATAAAATTTTAGGGATTATAATCAGAGTATTCTAGTTTGAGATCTTGAAATAATAATATTAAAAATTCATGAAAAAAATCCTTTATATGAAATAAATTTCCTAAATATAAATGGAGAAATCTTATAATTTCATAATTGAGTTTTTTTTCATCAATAAAGTCATATTCTTTTTCAATTTTAATTTTGTTGAGATTTAACGGAGCAAGTTGCTTCATTATTAAATAATGCATGAATTGAACAAAGGCATTCTCAACTAAGCTTTCCTCCTCCTCACTTAATTCATATACATCATGTGTTATTTTGTTTCTTAATTCTCTTACTTTTTTTATCAATATTTCAAGATTCTCTGATAAATTTAGTTCTTCTATTTTTTGTATTACTGTTTTGTTATCAGTATCATCAACTTGAGAATCTAAGTAGTCTATTAAATTAGAAAAAAAGTGTATTAAAAATTTGAATGAATCAATAGATTTATTCTCTTTCCATTGGTTATAGGAGCTACCCCATTTGGCTAAATTGATTACATCTAGCGCTTCCTTAATGTTTTTCTTAATACTATCCGTCTTTTCAATAAAATAGTCTGAGTAATCCATATAGGGTTTTTTAATCGGGTCATATTGATATTTATAGATCTTCCCAAATTCTTTAATTCCACCCAATTTTTTTATAAGAGAGGGGTCTTCCAATATTTCTTTTCTGCCTATTTCCGCAGCAAACTTTATTAGATATTTACATTCAGGACAGTATGTTACAAATGAGCCACGAATAGACGTAAATGGTTTTAACTCAAGTTGATGTTTTCCATTTGGAAATTCTATAACCTCACCCTTACTTTCTTTGTGATCAAAATTTACTTTTTCAAAATGAAAAGATTCTGGAATAAACTTCCAACTACAAACTGGACATTTGACTTTCTCTCGTTTTTGGCTCATTTTATTTCTCCTCATTTTTTTTACTTTAAAAAACTAAGTTACAAAATAATAAAACCTTATATTTTAGGTTTATTAAAAAAAGAATTCTAGATTAAAGGAAAACTCTTCATAAATACTCCTTTTGACTTAAAATTCCATAAAAACTATCGGAATTTAAAGTTGTTTTAAAAAAAGAATTAGATATTATAAAGATTAAAATAATCGTGGTTTAGAAAATAATTAATTGATATTTGCTCCTTGTTGCCTTAACATATCATTTATTTCGGTTTTAACTTGCAGAAATGCTGGAAATTTCCAAGACATCATTTTTGGGTAAATGAAAGTCATGAAAAAATTAGGATCTAAGTTATAGACGGCATCTACAACATCTAAATAGTTTGAATTATTAAATCCTTTATATTCTTCACTATCCCATAATTTTTTTAACCGATATAAAAATTCATTCCGTTTTAATTTCTCATTTAATCCCATTTCATGCAATTCTAAAAAAGCATTAAAAGTGTGATTCACATCCTTACTCAACAATTCATAGATACGATCTATTAGTTCCCTTTTTGGATATGGTAGAGTTATTCTCACCATTTTTATCGCTTTTATTAATTCTTTAATTTGTCTCATCCTAGAACCATTGGTTAGATTTTCAGGTTTTTCTCCAATTATGCTATAGAGTATACCATTACTTTTTTTCTTTAATCTTACATGATTTCTAGTATTAAATTGATAGCCATAACATGGTAATTTCTGTGTTGTTGATTGATCAATAATAGCTTCTTTACTTTTAGCCCTTTTAGAACCTCCTGAAAGTAACCAAGCAATTGACCCACCCCATATATATGCATTGAAACTATGTCCTTTTGCTTTAAGTTTACCTTGTGCAATGATTCTATAATTGGTAACAAAAATAGTTCCTCCCGTTATCGAAACATAAATATTATTCTGGACATCATCAATTTGCTTTATATCTCCCTTAAATTCTAAAAGTATCTCTTCTCCTTCATATAAACAAAATTTCTCAATAATATGTTTTGTAATTTCATCATTTTGAAAAAGAGAATTGCTATATATAGATTCCATAAAAAATTCAGGATTCAATTTGAAGGTTCCTCCTACGATATCATAAAATGTTGGAAGGTTTTTCCATAAAAGTTCTCTTAAATCAATTAAATTGCTTATAATCTGATCAGTACGTGGTTCTGAACCTATTATTTCTTCATTAATTTTATCCACAATTTCATTTATTTCACCCACTTGATTTAGTTCATACATTTTTCTTTTCCTCCTTATTTCAGTTTTAAATTATTCTAGCCAGAAATATGGCAAAATTTCCTTAAAATGGATATATATAATTGATTGATTAAAATTTAATTACTTAAGTTAGAATATAAAGATTATACTACAGATTAATGGTAAAATGTAAAACTTACCAGTAAAGAGTGTGTAATTAGGGTGAGAAGCTATAAACTACATCTGAAATTCAAGTAAGTTTTAATTATTCGTGAATATGAGAATATAATTACTCATTTTGTTTAATATTTAGATTGGCCTATTTAATTTAGTGTTGAAAACTGAAAAAATTATACAAAAAAGTGTCTATTTTAAACAAATTTTTCGCAGACTTATAATTCTACAAGCTATACTTAATCTAATATTCTTTTTTACTTAGGAGAAAAATTGATTAATAGTATTAATTATATGTTTTTTAATATTTTCCCTTTATATTATAACTGGTTAATTTTAAAATTGTAATTAACTTAATTCATTAATTATATTTGAGAAAAAATTAACTAATCTCTAAATTAGTTCAGGGGTATATTTACATGATTTATTCAGAATCTAATGATTTAGTTTTAGTAAAAAACCTTATGCAAAAATGTGAGTTCGAAGAGGCTCTTAGATTACTGAATGAGTTTAAGAATCACAAAACCCTAAATTCGCATGAGCAAATCTCTGTTTACCTTTTAAAAAGCCAATTATTAAGTAAGCTATGGCAATTTAACAAAGCGCATAAAAATGCTAATAAGGCTTATCAATTGAGTCAAGAAATTGGAGAAACATCTCAATTATATGAAATTTATCTTGAAATGATTCTAACAGCAAATTCTACCTCAAATCTAGAATTAGCATTAGATTTTGTTGAGAAAGCAGAAAATTTACTAAAAGACTTTTCTCATAAGATTCCAAATGAAAGAATAAAAAGAGAAGCAGATCTATTTTTTCAAAAAAGTTTTACTTATTATAATAATGGTGAGATAAATAAAGCTCAAAAATATGGAAAAAGAGCTTTAAGTTTAAGAGAAAAACTAAAGTCAAATGTGGACATCGCTTCATCTCTTCAGCAACTAGGTTCAATCTACACTATAATGGGTGAATTTGACATTGGTTTAAAATACTTAGAAAGAGGTTTAAATTTAAGCAAAAAGATCAATTATAGACAAATGATTCCCGCTTTTTATAACTCATATGGGATTTGTTATGCATATAAGGGAGAATTAGACGAATCATTAAAATATTATAATAAAGGCTTTATTCTTTCTAAAGAGTTAAAAATGAGACGCCTAACTTCTTCCATTTTAAATAATATGGGTATGGTTTGTCAACAAAAGGGAAATTTAGATAATGCATTAGAATTATTTGAAAAAAGCTTAAAAATTAGTGAAAGGTTAAATTTAAGACTATCTCCTATCTTGGATTCTTTATTTCATTTATCAATTGAGAAGGGTGATTTTGATTCTGCAAGCAACTATTTACAACGCTTAAAAGAGCTTAAAGATCGAGAGGCAATGAATAATATTGTTTATTTAGTAGATAAAGCTATTATGTTAAAAACAAGTAACCGAGCTCGAAATCGAGTTAAAGCTGAAGAGATCTTCAAACAAATTATAGAAAATGAGGCTGCTAATTATGAAATGCAAATAATTGCATTAATTAATCTCTGTGATTTACTCGTAATTGAACTAAATCATACTTATGATCTTGAAATACTCGACGAAGTTAACCCTTATATCCTTCAATTATTAAATCTAGCAGAAAAAAACCGCTCTTATTCATTATTAGCTGAAACTCAATTGTTACAAGCAAAATTGGCTTTATTAACCTTAGATATAAATGAAGCTCGTCGATTTTTGACTCAAGCTCAAAAAATTGCTGAAAATTATAAACTTCATCGTCTAGCTATCAAAATATCTAATGAACATGATGAATTTCTTAAACATCTATCAAAATGGGAAAATTTAGAAAATTCAGAAAAGTCATTAATAGAACGCATGGAAATGGCACATATAAAGGAACAGATGGAACGTCTTATAAGGAGACGTGGTGTGGAACAATTCGATTTATCCGATGAAGATCCAGTTGTACTTTTGATCATTTCTGAGGGAGGAAATACTTTATTTTCTGAAAAATTTGTAGAGGAATGGTCTTTTAAAGACCATCTTTTTGGAGGTTTTTTAACAGCTATAAATACATTTAGTGAAGAGATGTTCTCTGAGGGGTTTGAAAGAGCTAAGTTCGGTAAATACACACTAATAATGAAATCTATCCCTCCATTCATTGTTTGTTATCTATTCAAGGGGAACTCATATCTTGCTCAACAAAGAATCATAAGATTTATAGAGGAATTAAAAAAGAATCAATCAGTTTGGCAAACTTTCAGAAATTTCTATGATTTGAACAGAGAAATAGAATTGAAAGATATTCCTTTACTTGAACCTTTATTACGAGAAATATTTATTGAAAAAGCAATTCCATTAAATATGTAAACCACATCCCAATATAAATCAATTATAAGTTAAAAAAT
>JBHLNW010000090.1:0-13512 GCA_048941185.1 Promethearchaeota archaeon | reverse complement strand
CGAAGGATATTATTAAACGTTTATACTTCTACAAATATTTTACGCTAATGTAGGAAATCATTGCTTTATCTATTACAAAATGAGGGAAAAACATGCAGATTTATCGACTAAAAATAAATAAGAACATATGTATTGGCTGTAATGACTGTGTAGTAAGTTGTCCATTAAATTTCCAGCAATTAAAGGAGAAAGGTTATTTAACTAAAGAAAATGCAGTAGTCTTAGTCAAAAATGGAATGGCTTACGATATATATGTTGAGGGCAGAGAAGTAAACTGTGATGGATGTGGAGTATGTATAAAATATTGTCCAGTTAATGCAATTGAATTACATTTAGTTGAAGTTAAATGAGGTTAAAGATATGTCATTTCCAAAAATAACAAGGTCAATTGGCAAAGAAATTGAACATGTGAAAGTACAATTTCTTACAGAAAGTTTAGAGCTTATTCTGGACAGAACCAAATGTATTGGGTGTGGCACTTGCGCACGTGTCTGTCCGAAGGAAGCAATCTCACGAGGTCCAGTTGCAGCAGCCCGACGTTTTCCAAATATGGAAGACATTATTCCAGAGATATATGATCCCAAAAAATGTGTATTTTGTGGAACTTGTGTTGTAATGTGCCCATTTAGCGCACTTACACTAAAAAAAGATGGAGAATTAATTGAATTAAATGATATTCAAATTGTAAAAGAAAAAGTAGTTCCTAAACTTGAATTTGAGACAAAAAAGATTAAAGATAATGCTGGAATTGAAAGAATCGCGAAAGTTTATGCTGACGGTGAAGTAAGCATTGTTGATTCTGAATGCGCAGGCGGTTGTCAGGCTTGTGCTGATGTTTGTCCAAGTGGTGCAATTACAGTTCCAGAAAAGTCAGATAAAGGGTGGGAAACAGTTCCAAATGTTGTTGCAGACAAGGAAAAGTGTATATTTTGCGGATCTTGCGACAATGCCTGTCCAACGGGTGCTGTAAAGCTAAAATTAACTGATGTGAAAACTTCTGGAGAATTTAGTGAATTATTTTGGGTTCCCTTATTAGAAAGGTTAAAGACTTTAAGGTGGACTGAACAGAAGGAGGAATGATAAAATGAGTATTAATAATCTAATCTTAATTACTTGCAGGACAATTAATCAGGGTATAGCACTTGAAGGAGGCAAAAACACAAAAGAAAATGTTAGGGCTGCTGGAATTTGCGCTTTTGACAAAGATGATTTTAAGAAATTAGATTGTCTTGTTGGAACACCAGTCAAGGTACTTACTGATTATGGTGAAGTAGTTGTTTATTCAACAATTTCCGAAGAAGGACCTCATCCTGGAATTATATTTATTCCAATGGGACCATGGGCAAATCAAGTAGTAAATCCTGATTCACAATCATGCGGTACTCCCACCTATAAGGGAATGAAGGCAAGAGTAGAAGCAGCACCAAATGCAAAAGTCTTGGATGCTGTTAAATTAATAAATTTATTAAGGGAGGCATAAATATGGCTGCTAAAAATGTTAGAACAGTTACAGATGTTATTTGTCCTTTTTGTGGGACTCTATGTGATGATCTTGAAGTAGATATTGATACTAAAGAGGAAAAAGTTATAGAAATTCGAAATGGGTGTCAAATTGGAACTAAGAAGTTCTTCAGTTCTAACCCTAGTGAGCATCGGTACGACAAGCCATTAATAAAGGATAATAGTTCTTTTAAAGAAGTATCTTGGGATGAGGCAATAGATAAAGCAGCCGATATTTTAACAAAAGCTAAAAGGCCTTTACTTTATGGATTTTCAAGTACTGAATGTGATGCACAAGGTAAAGGTGTGGAATTGGCAGAAATGCTAGGAGGAATTTTAGATAATACCGCTTCTGTATGTCATGGCCCTTCACTATTAGCAATTCAAGATGTTGGTGCTCCTACATCAACTTTAGGTGAATATAAAAATAGAGCCGATTTGGTTGTATTTTGGGGTAGCAATCCAGTACATGCTCATCCTAGACATCTGGGCCGTTACAGTGATTTTGTACGTGGCTATTTTAGAAAAGATGGAACGAATGATCGATTTATTGTAGTTGTTGACCCTAGGAACACAAATACAGCTCAATTAGCTGATATGCACATTCAATTAAATCCTAATGAGGATTATGAATTATTAAATGCAATTAGAGCAACATTAAGAGGGGTTGAATTAGATGGTGATGTGATTTCTGGAGTTCCAAAAAATAAAATTATAGAATTAGTTAATGCTTTAAAATCATGTAAATTTGGTGTAATCTTCTTCGGAATGGGCTTAACTCAAACTGTTTCTCATCATAGGAATATAGATGCTGCAATTTGTCTTGTTCGAGAATTGAATGATCACACAAAATTTTTGTTAACTCCCATGAGAGGTCATTATAATGTTGCAGGAGCGAATCAAGTATTTTCATGGCAAACAGGATATTCTTATTCAATAGATTTTTCTAAAGGTTATCCTCGTTATAATCCAGGAGAATTTTCTTCGGTAGATGTTTTAATGAGAGATGAAATTGATGCGTCTTTAATTGTAGCTTCTGATCCTGCTAGCAATTTTCCAGCAGCAGCAGTAAAAAATATGTTTAAACATCCGATTATAACGATAGAACCCCACCACACTCCAACATCTGTAAATTCAGATATTATTTTACCACCCGCAATCGCCGGAATAGAATGTGAAGGTACTGCATATCGAATGGATAGTGTTCCTTTAAGATTAAGGAAAGTAAAAGAAGCACCAGGTGAATGTTTGACTGACAAAGCAATTTTAGAAAAATTAATAGAAGCAGTAAAGAAAAAAAAAGGTGAATAGATTTATGCCAGATGTTAAATTAAAACTCAAAAAAAGTCCTAAATTTCCATTAGAAGCTGAAACCATAACACCAGACAAATTCGCAGGAAAATCTGCAGCTGAAATTAAGAAATTAATAGTATACCATGGAAATGAAGAGAATACTATTGGAGATTTTTTTACTGTTACGGGAAATGGAGGAGAATTGAGTGATACTAAAATTATAATCGATGGAGATCTCTCGAATGTTAAAAGAATTGGGGAAAAAATGACTGGTGGAGAAATCATAATAAATGGTAATGTAGGAATGCATGTGGGAAATAATATGTCGGGAGGAAAAATAATAGTTAATGGAAATGCTGATGATTGGGCTGGTGCGATGTTAAAAGGAGGTGAATTGGAGATCATAGGTGATGCAGGTCATTACGTTGGTGCTGCTTATAGAGGATATTGGAAGGGTATGGAAAATGGCATAATAAAAGTTAAGGGCAAGATAGGTAATGAAGCTTTATCATGGGCAAATGGCTCAAAACCATCTAAAAGGTTTCCAACATTGATTTGTGGTGGCGCAGGTTCATTTTTAGGAGTTCATAGTCATGGTGGGACAATTATTGTAGAAGGTGATTGTGATAGATGTATTGGAGCAGACCAAGTGCGAGGAACTATTATTGTTAAAGGTAAAATATCGAGGATTCTTCCTTCATACAAGAAACTCGGTCAAGTTAAAGAAATTGAATTAATGAATGGTGAAATTATTGAAGGTAAGTTTACTGAATATAGTGGAGACCATTCAGTAGAAAAAAATCATTCTAAGATTGATAAAAAAACAGGTAAAATTTCAAATAGTTCTAATGGTAGATTATATGTTGCTGCCTAAATACTAGGCTGAAAATTACTTTTTTATTAAACAAAATAAACAGATAACTGTTTAAATTTAAAAAAATATTACAAACAAATAAAGGTTATAATTATTTAAGGTTACTTTAAAAAAATAATTTTAGATGAGGAAGAAATTTCATGAAGCATAAAACAGGAATTATTTTATTAATTATCGGCGGAATATGCATGATCTTAGGTGCTGTAGTTGGAAGTATTAGTGTATTTGAATCTCTTTATGAAATGGCCGCGGCTCAATGGCCTGATTACGAACCCTTTTTTGACGTGATAGTTAATGTCATATTTAGGTGGATTGCAGATCTAGGAGGAATAGCAGTAATTGCTGGAGCAATATTGATTGCATTAGGTGCAATGAAATTAGGAAAATTCATAATTTGGATTGGTTTAGCTTTTGGTACACTAGCTTTAATTATATGGATAATTACTCAAGTAGTAAATTTCACAGGAATTGTATTAGATCCGCCATATGACCAAATTCTAGATGATCTTTATAATAATTTCAATTATGGCTCCGGAGTAGGTTTTGCTGGGGTAGCCATAGCTATAATAGGGCGAGCTTTTATAAAGAAAGTAAAACCACCAAAAGTTAAAGAAGAAGAAGTCGAAGAGGTCGAGAAAATCGAAGAAAGGGAAGAGTTAGAAATTAAACCACCAGTGCCGTTTCAAAATGTTTTTTGTCCAAATTGTGGCTCCTCTCTACCATTTAATGCTGAGTTTTGCAGCGAATGCGGACATATTATTGAAAAACCATAATAGATTTATTTAATCTAAAAAATTTTTTTCATTTATGAGTTAAACCTATTTTTATTTTCATTCTTTTAGATTCTCTATTAAATCTGATATTCTATAGAAATGATTAAATATCTATTCATAATTTTTATAAAATATGGTCAGTGAATTCTTTAAGATAAAACCTTATGATGATTCCTTAGGATTTTCAATATTTGCAGATTTGTATCAAAAAATGTCTGAATACGTGAATCCTGAAACAACTTTTCAAGTAACAGAAGAGATAGTTCCTATGTTTTTAGGTAAAGAGACTGTCTTATCACGAGATTTTTTACTTTTTGAAAATAATAAAGGTGAAAATGTTGCTCTTGCTGGTATATCTAATGTACCGATCTATAAAGATGCTTGGGTTGCTGTATATGCGGTATTACCAGAGTATTTTCAATCAAACCTGCCAGGAGAATTAATTGATGCAGTCTTGGATCTTGGAAAGAAACTACATGCACCTGAACTCCTATTTCAAACATATGGAGAAAAATTAGCCTCTTTTGATGAAAAATTAGAAAAGAATGGATTTAATCCAGTTAATTTTCACTGGTCGATGCGTTTAGATAATTTCAATTTGTTTTCCCCTTCAGAGATTCCACAAGATATTGACATTCAATATGTCAAAGATGTGAAAGATTATTCTATTTTAATTACAATAATAAATAAAGCATTTCAAGATTCATTTAAGTTTGAACCGTATGATGAAACAAAATGGAAAAAAATGCAAGAAGTTCTAAAGCAGGATCATGTTATTGAACATTGTATTGCATACAAGGGTAATAATATAATTGGGTTTTGTGATACTATTATAAATCCTAAACAAGATCAAATAGGGCAAATCGGAAGTTTATGTGTTCTCCCAGAATATCAACATCGTAGAATTGGAAGCGCAATCCTAGCATCTGGGATCAAATTGCTTCGTGAGAAAGGGTGTAAGGTAATAAAGTTATCTGTTGACACTGAAAATGAGAAAGCATTAGGACTTTATAAAAAATTTGGTTTTTATGTAAATAATAACTTAACCCAAAAGACATATCAAATTATTTGAAAATGCATATAAGCATAGTTCTCATATAAGAAATAAGTGTTTTTTAGGTTAAGACTAAATTAATTATTTTTTCTAACAATAAGGCTTTTTTAATGCATTATATTTAAAGAAAATAGTAAATATATTTCATGTTAATACAATTCATTAAAATTTGTTTAAATGATTAGCCTTGTATAGAAGACAAGTAAAAATATCTAGAATCAAAAAAGGTAAGAAAGAAGATACTGACGACATCATTTTATATGAAACTCCAATTGATTTATATGTAAATTCTAAGCCTTTAGTAAATATTATTTGCTTAGCAAGAGATCTTAAAGAACTGTCAATAGGGTTTTTATTTTCAATAGGGATAATTAATTCAATAAAGGATATTAATAATATAAAGATAAAAGAATTAGAAAAATCTATTTTTGTAGAATTAAAAGAAGAATTGAAATTTAATATTGAAAACCTTGATATTAATCCAGTAAGTCGAGTAGTGGATACTACATGTGGTATATCATCTCCATGGCGTAATGTAATTAAAGAAGGTTTGGATAAATCTAAAGTAAAGGATGCCATTAAAGAAAAGGATTCTATTAAAATTAAGGTAGACACTATTTTTTCTGCTATAAAAAAAATGCACATAAATACACCTCTTTATCGAGAAACTGGTGGTTGTCATGGAGCGGCAATTTTTAATTATGAGGGAAATCTTTTAAGTGTCAAAGAAGATATAGGTAGACATAATGCTATTGACAAAGTTATTGGTGATATGTTATTAAATGAACACAATTTTGAGGATGTCTTTTTAACGTCAACAGGTCGCTTAACTGGAGATTCTGTTTTAAAGGCAATAAAAGCTAAAATACCTATAGTTGCTTCTATTTCTGCAGCAATAGAATCTGGAGTTAGATTAGCCTTCGCGTATGGAATAACTTTAATAGGATTTGTTCGAGGAGTGAGAATGAATATTTATACTCATCCAAATAGAATTGAACTTTGAACTTTTAATTCAAATTTTCCATTTTCCTTCTTCATAGATAACTTTTTCATCTGCAATAATTTTGGACCCTGATTTTTTCATATCTTTTAGAATATCCCAATGAATAGCACTTTCATTTTTAGAGCCTAATTCTTTAAATCCATCCCCAAGAGCAAGATGAATTGTACCTCCCATCTTTTCATCAAAAAGTATATTTTTTGTAAATTCAGTTATACCATAGTTTGTTCCTATAGCAAATTCTCCTAACCTATCAGCATTTTCAATTTTTAAAATTTCTTGAAGAAATTTTTCACCCTTATCTGCAGTTGAATTTAAAACTCTTCCATCTTTGAATTCTAAATAGATATTTTCAACTTCATTACCTAAATGTATAGCTGGATATGTAAATCTAATATGCCCATTAACAGAAGTTTCTACAGGGCTAGTAGCAACTTCACCATCTGGTAAGTTTTCATGCCCACAATCATTCTCCCAAATTCTACCTTGAGTTGACATAGTTAGATCAGTATCTTCTCCAAGAATTTGGATATTTTCAACTTCATTTAGATAATTTACATATTTCTCTTGATCTTTTTCAATTTTTTGCCACTCTTGAATAGGATTTTCTTTGTCAAGAAATAAGGCTTCTTCTATGAAATTTGAATAAGAAAATAAGTCCATATTTGCATCCTGAGCAAATGCATTACATGGAAATGGAATAATTACCCACCTTGCTTCTTTTTTTGCTGCCCGATCATACCATAAATCCCAAAGTTCCTTATTTTCTGGTGATCCAACCCGTTTAGAAAGAACTTGTGGATCCACTAAACTCAAATCTTTAGTATTGTATTTTGCACTAATAACAACCATACAATCAAAATCTTTATGTATTTGTTTTCTAACATTATCTACATAAGTAAGTTGGTCTTCAGAAGCATATTTGAAAAACAATTCATTCTGTCCTTCTATAAAGGGAAGTAAGAGAGCATGGCCACCAGCTTTTATAATTTCGATATATAATGCTCTAAAAAGCTCTTCTACTAATGTTGGACCTAAAACAAACACCCTATCACCCTTTTTTACTTCAATAGAGTAATTCACAGCTAATTTAGCTAATTTTTCATAAAAAGGATTAATCATTATTTTTGTAATACCCATTTCTATATAATAGTTTACATAAATTCTGGCTAAAATCTAAATAAAAGATCTATATTATAGTTTTTTATTATAATTATAAAACAATCATTCTAATTTAATAGAGAGAAGATTTTTAAAAAATTCAATATTTACAAATACAAATTATTGTAAATAACAATTAACTTAAAGTGAATTAATATGGCTAAAGCAGAAGAATTTAAAATGTTCCAAGGATGTGTAATAGGTAATAGAATTCCTTTTATAGAAGCGTCTGCTAGAAAAGTATTTGACAAACTCGGAATAAAGACCTCTGATGCGGCATTTGCATGTTGTCCTGATCCAGTTGGATTTAATAGTACTGATCATTTAAGTTGGATGGCAATGGGCGCTCGAAATCTTACTATCGCTGAAGCTGAAGGAAAAAGTATCATTTCGTTATGTAATGGATGTTTCCAGACTTTAAAACTCGTTAATGAAGAATTAAAACATGATGATCATGAAAGAGAAAACATCAATAAGATTCTGAAAAAAGTTGGAAAAGAATTCAAAGGTACCATCAATGTAAAGCATTTTGTAGAAGTATTGCATGAACATGTCGATAAAATAAAGGATAATGTAAAAAACGAATTAAGTGGACTAAAAGTTGCGTGTCATACTGGATGTCACTATAATAGACCTTCAGAAAAAATACAAACCGATGATCCTATGCATCCAGTTAAACTTAGGGAAATTGTTGGTGCATTAGGAGCAACTCCCATTGATTATGAAGAAGAAATGCTTTGTTGTGGTACTGGAGTGGGGAATGCTGAAGAAGAACCTTCAATGCAAATATTAAAAAATAAATTGACAAGTGCTTTAAATGCTGGTGCTGAAGCTGTGATTGTTAATTGCCCGGCTTGTTTTCAACAATTTGATAATAATCAGAAAAAAGCTGGAGAGTTTAATATCCCCATTTTATATATAACTGAATTATTAGCGTTAGCATTTGGAGAAAATTCAGAGGATCTTGGACTAAAGTTCCATCGTACTAGATTAACCTCATTTTTAGAAGAAAAGGGTCTAAAGTAAAGTTAGAATCTCATTTTTAATTTTATATACTCTACTTTTTAATTTAAAATTATTTTAACAACTTTAATGAATTAATTAATGTTTCTATCTCAAGTAATAGATTTTCGGGCATTTTCTTTAAAAAGCCTTGAGAAGATTTAGGATTTCCTCCCCCTTTTCCACTAAATTTTTTGATTAATTCTTGCATCAATTCGCTAGTGTCTATTATCTCATTAAGAGAGAGCAATCTTATTTTATTCTCTTCAAATCTTACAATTATAAGTGAGTTTGAGGGAAAATAATCTAATGATTTGTTTAAAATCTTTATATCAACATTAAAATCAAGATAAAATAAGTCAACATCATTGATTCTTTTTGAAGGTGTTTTAGAAATTAATTCTAAAAGTTTAAGAGATAAATCTTTATTTTGTTCCAGGATGTTGTCCAAAAAGTCTAAACGTTTTTTAAGTAAACCTTTTAATTTTGCCAACGGAGAATTGATATAATTAGCTAAAGTTATTACATCGATGTCAATTTGTGAACTCATTTCAATAGCTTTATTTCCTACTACATATCTTATCTCATTTCCCTTTTTAAATTCATACACAAAAATTGGTCCGATTTCTGCAGTATTTTTCACATGAGTTCCACCACAGCATACTAAATCCAAATCTTTAATTTCAATTAACCTTATTTTCTCCTCATCTGGGATATTACTTCTTACTTTTTTTGAATATTTTTTACTTTCATTACTTGATATTATATTTGAAGTTAATCTTAGGTTGTTGGAACTACATATTTTATTAACTTCTGTTAAGATCACTCTTAATTGCTCAAAATTTATATGTTGAGAGATTTGAAGGAAAACTTCTTCAAAGTTGAGAAGAGCACGAATGGTATCAATATTATTTGTGTTTTTAAATATAGCTGAGAAAATATGTTGAGAAGTATGAGCTTTCATTATTCCATATCTATATTCCCAATCAATTTCCCCTTTAACTGTGTCCCCTATATTAATCTTATTTTTAAGATCAGATGATATATGATGTAGTATCTCCTCATTTTCTTTTGTAACCTTAATTACTTCAAATTTTTTTTCACCAAAAGTTAAATACCCACGATCACTCGCTTGATTTCCACTTTCAGGATAAAAAAGCGTTTTATCTAAAATAACACCCTCATCCATTATCGCTATTAATTTAGCTTCGAATTTAGTTTGATAAGCATCGTCCCAATATAATTTTTCGGTCATCTATCAATTCTCCTTCCTTAGAAACCTCTTTAGAATAAAATTAATGTTAATTTATATCAATAAATAATCAACCTTATTTCAAATTTAAGAATATTCATAATGTTCAAAAAGTAGATTAGTGATGATAAGCCTTAAACCTTACAAAGATAGAGAAGCAGGCCATTTTGTTCAAGAATGGGTGGATGAAATAGCCATAAAAACATTAGAATACTTCAAGTTATTATTATGTTAATTAGATAATTTTACCAAATAAATTGAATCCATGAATTTTATAAATCTTAGCATTAACAAATTCTCCAAATTTTCCATGATAATTCTCGATAAATACATTTTTATAAGCGAAATTTCTTCCAAAAGATTGATTTGGCTCCGTACCTCGGTGAAGCATTAGTACTTCACCTTTCCAATTATTCCAATTTTCATTTATTTTATATAAACTATTTCTAAAAACTTTCGATAATCTATTTGACCTTTCTTTTATAGTTTTACTATCTAATTGTTTCATGCGTTTTGCAGCAGTTCCAGGGCGGGGAGTAAATTTTGAGATATTAAGAATTTCTGGTTTTAACCATTTAATAAAATTAATTGTTCGAAAAAAATCATACTCTGATTCTCCAGGAAATCCACAAATGATATCAGTTGATATAGTTAGATTCTCAAATTCTTCCCGTAAAACTTCGATATTATCAATAATATCAGAGACTAGATATTTACGTTGCATTTTCTGTAGAACCTTATTACTCCCAGATTGTATAGGGATATGCAAAAATTGATACACTTTTGAATTTTTGAAAATTGAAATAAGCTGATCAGTATTCTCAAGTAGAAAACGAGGATTAATCATTCCGATTCTTAGAAAAAATTTATAGTCTAAAGAGCTTACTTTTTCTACTAAATCTGCCAAATTAGTTTCATTATATTGGTAAGTGCTACAATCTTGGGAAGTCAAAAATATCTGTTTAATTCCTTGTTTCAGTTGATATTCTACATTTTGGATAATAAATTGGGGATTATAGCATTTTAATTTACCCCTTGCATTTTTTACGCAACAATAAGAACACGAGCCTAAGCATCCTTCAGAAATAGGAATTATGCCAGTAATTTTCCCAGCAAGATGATTCACATAATATTTTGATTTATCTATTAATTTGTCTGACTTAAATACGAGATTTTTCTTTCCACTTCTAATTTCTTGAAATATATGAGGAAGATCTAAAATATTATTTAAATCTATTATTGCTGCAAATGAAGGAATGATTTTTTTTATAATTTTAATATAATTTGGAGCTATATAAGGTAAACAACCAGCAATTATAGTATATATATTGGGGTTATTTTGAAATTTTTTGTGTATATGTTCTAAACGTGCTTTTATTTTATTTTCGGTTTGTTCTTTTACCCCACAAGTATTAATAATTATAAATTGAGCATCATCTAAAGATGTTTGAGTATATCCTGATTTCCTTAAAGTATCTGAAATTATATATGAGTCTGCTTTATTAGAAGTACATCCATAAGTTTCTATATAGAATGAATTATCTTGCACGTTAATCCATTTTTTATGAAATATAATAATTTATATTTAAAGAAAAGAACTTGATTATTAATTATTAAAAACGTTTTTTAATTAAAATAATCTATTATTAAGTTAAACAGTTGAAGTTGGGTTATAATGACGAAGAAAATCAAATTTGCATATTGTTCAGTATGTAAAAAGGAAGTTGAAAAATCCTCCAGAAAACCATTAGATACAACACAAAAGTTAGTTTGGATTGTGATTATCGTTGCTACTTTAGGCATTGGAGCTATTGCATATGGTATCTATTTATCAAACAGACCTAAAATGTATTGTCCTACTTGTTTTACAAAATTAGAATATTCAGATAAACCCTTTATAAAACCAAAAAAGAAATCTGAAGATATGACACCCAAAGAAAGAATATTAGATAAAGCAGAAGTAAAAGAAGAAGAAAAGACAGAAGAACCTTCTAAAGAGAAATTAGAAACAAAGAAAAGAAAAAAGGAAGAAAAAGAGGACGAGAAAAAGAAAATCTGTCCATATTGTGGAGAAAAATTAGGAGAAGAATACGCAATTTGCCCCTTCTGTCAAGCGTCTCTAAAGTAATAAGGTTTCAAGAACGGATTAAAACAATATTCATTTTCTTATCACATAACTAATAAAAATAAATAATAGTAAAACTAATTATTAAAATATATAATTTTTAAAACCTTACCTAAATTTAATTTAAAAATATAATAAGATGATATAATAATGCCACGTGCAGGTCGTAAAGCTCCTGATCGAGTACCAGATCCATTAGATCTATATTCTACCTGGGATATAAGAATTGCGAAAATAATATATTATGGTCTTATAGTAGCAACTGCTATTCTTGTACTTGGTATATGGTTTGTTATTATTACAGGTGTAATTCCCGGCAGTGCTTGGATAGCTTTTTTGGGTCTCCACCTTGGATTTCAGATTGCTGTAATTGCTGGTGTAGTTACTGGACACTTATTCTTATTAGTCTTATTCTATACCTTATTCCGTGGAGGTATGGTAAAATTATGTAATGCATTATTTAAGGATCGACGATTAGCGAGAAAGTGGGAAGATTATTCGACTTTGAGATTACTAGTTGGGACCGCATTATTTAGTTTATATATCACATTAATTGCACTTTTTATTGGGTTTCTTCCTTATACATTTTGGAATGCAATTTGGGATTTATGGTTATGGATGTTGGCGAACTTTGGTCTTGGATTATGGATCCTATGGGTAGGAGGCATGTTGTTCTTAATACTAGGACTTGTTTTCTTCGGTTTTGTGCTTTGGAATAGAGGAGTGTTCTGGGTGCTTAGCCGAGTCAAAACAATTGAAGATGAGATTGAAGTTGATGCAAGAATTAAGAAAGAAGCCTTAAAAGAAATGGATGAAAGGACCCTTCAATCGATATATAAAAAGGAGACTGGTAAAAAAGCAATACATAGAGGAAAAGAAACTAGAGGCTACATCGAGTGGAAGAAAAAAGAGTTATCAAGTTAAACTTAATTTAAATCATAATTATTATCTTTTTTTTAAGTTCTTAAAAATCTAAAAATTGTAACTTCGTCATAATCATTTTTCTGGATAAGTTAGCAAAATTATATTCTTTACTGAAAAAAGCATTAAAAATATGGTATTTAAACAAAAATAGATCTTACTATTAATTTCTATTAAAAAATATCTTTCAATAAAAAAAGTAAAAAAAATGTTATTTTAACAGAGTATATTTTATCTTCTCATCATTCTTGGATTTCTGAATAAGGTTAATTCATTTCTGGGGATTTTATAATCTGTTGTTGCAGTTTTCTTCATCTTTTTGTAGAGTTGTTTAATCATTTTCTCAGCTACTCTCATAAAATTACAAATACAACCAAATAAAATCATATATACTACGAACATCTTATCTTTTGCATAAGCTTCATCAAAAATTTGAATTTCAAAGTTTTTTTGCACTCTTTGTCCATCAACTCTAGCAATTTTTTGATCACCAATATAAATCCAGTAATTTCTTCCGGGACCTACAATTCCTTTTGCGCGAACTACCTGTAATTTAT
>JBHLNW010000089.1:0-13618 GCA_048941185.1 Promethearchaeota archaeon | reverse complement strand
ACCTTTCCAGCATCGTATCAAGTTTTTTTTAATGATGGTTTTCATCAAGGATTAGGCAACTGGATGAATTGGTGGGAGAAAAATCCATTATATTATTTAAATCGTGTTGTTAATCTCAAATATTATCTAAGATTGTTAAAAATACTGGATGCTAAACCACGTGAGCTTCAAGCTCACCTACTTCCTTGGTTAGATTATCCTTATAATACTCATACCGATGGAGTTATATTAATCGGGGATGCTGGTGGATTTCCATGTCCACTTGAAGCAGAAGGAATATATCCTGCTATGGTAACAGGAAAAATAGCGGCACAGGTAGCCTCTGAGTTAATACCTTCTGGAGATGTGTCAAGAGCAAATCTTAAAAAATTTGATGAAAAATGGCAAAAAACTAGTGTCGGAAAAGAGTTTGAGGCTGGTTATGAGTTATGGAATATATGGAAAGCTTTGCCATTTAGCCCAAAAGAAACTATGTCTTGGTTTGTACCAATGATAATGGAAATCATTGGAGGAATATTTGATTGGTCACAACCTCATGCTTTAAGAGTGCGTCAAATTATAGGGCACATAAGATCATATTTGCCTAAAGCAACACCATTTATAATGGCATACTTAATACCTTTATTAACCAAGGTTTTTGAAGATGATTTAGATAAATTAATGGACCCTAAGAAGATTATGAAAGTTTTACCTAAACTATTGGATTTACTACCACAGAAGAAGAGAGGTGTTTAACAAAAATGAATATAGAATTAGAAGGATTAACCAAACGAATTCCCGGTACAGGTAACTTCATTTCAATAGATTATAATAAATGTAATAATTGTAAACGTTGTTTAATTATATGCGTTATGAACTTATGGCGCAAAAAAGAAGGAAAAATCTATATTATTGATGAATATCAATCGAAATGTTTGGAGTGTGCTGCTTGTTACCAAGTTTGTGATGCTGGTGCAATAGTATTTCGGTATCCTAAAGGTGGTACAGGAATAGTCATTGAAAAAGGATAAATTAAATTTGAAAGAAAAGCCAATTAAATAATTAATATAAAACTATTAGGAAAATATTATGAATAAGACCATTTGAAAGGAAAAGTATTGATAACTTTACAATATTAATCTTGTAAGGTAGGAATAATATGAAATTATCTATATACAAGCATTAATTGGAACTAATTTTACTTAACATCAATCTCTTAAAAGTGAGTTTAAAAATGATAACAAAACCTTATCGAATTGATATTCATCATCACATTCTCCCTCCTGAGTATCTATCATCATTAGCTAAGATTGGTATTACTACTGTTACTAATGTACCTTTCCCTAAATGGGATCCAGAATGCAGTCTTGAGTTTATGGATCGACAAGGCATTGCAACTGCAATAACTTCAATATCTTCTCCAGGAATTTATTTTGGAGATCCAAAATTTACAAGAAATCTCGCACGTCTTTGTAATGAATATTCTGCTAATTTAATAAGTAAGTATCCAAAGCGGTTTGGTGGATTTGCTATATTACCTCTTCCTGATATTGAGGCATCATTGTTTGAATTAGAGTATGCTTTAGATATATTAAAATTAGATGGTGTAGGGATGCTTACAAATTTTAAAGGTAAATATATCGGCGATCCTGAATTTGAAAACCTTTTTTCTGAACTAAATCAGCGAAATGCAATAGTTTTCATTCATCCAGATATGCCTCCTGAAGAAAAGCTTCCTAATCTTAATTTTCCTTCCGCTATTTTGGAATTTGTTTTTGATACAACACGAGCAATAGCAAATCTCATGCATCATAGTATTTTTGCAAGGTATCCAAATATTAAATTCATTTTTGCTCATGCTGGAGGGACAGCACCTTATATTGCATGGAGGATTTGCTTTGGAAATAAAAAATTGATGAAACAATTTAAAAATCTTTATTATGGTACAGCGTTGTCTGCTACAAGGAATGTTTTTCAATATTTGATGGAATTAGTAGATCATTCCCATATCCTCTTTGGGAGTGATTTTCCATTTCTTCATGAAATTGCGATAAAAAAAATGATTCGAGAAATTGTAAATTACAGCGAGGTTGATAAACAAAAATGCTTAGATATTGAACAGAAAAATGCATTATCAATTTTTCCACAATTTAAATCTATGTTCCACCTATAAAATTTGAAAAAGAAAGGGTCAGAAAACGTTTAATTTATTATTTTTTTTCAAAAGTAACTCTTTAAGGCTATTTCAAGCTTCATAATCTTTTACCACAAGATATTGGCTTATTATAAAAAAGATCACATTAAATATACTGAGCTTGATTAGCAGAACCAAGTACTTCTTTATTTCTATTTTTAATCATTTCTATTGATTCTTGACGAGCTAAACCTAAATATTTCCTTGGTTCAAGACGATCTGGATTATTAACTAAATATTTTCTTATCATCGCAGTAAACACTACTCTCAAATCAGTTGCGATATTTATTTTACAAACTCCATATTGAGTTGCCTTTTTAAGTTGAAACTCGGGAACTCCAAAGGCTTTACCAACTTTTCCACCATATTCATTAATAATTTTTATATATTTCTTAGGGATAGATGATGAGCCATGTAGAACAATTGGAAATTTACCAAGTCGTTTTCTAATTTCCTGAAGTATGTCAAAACGCAATTCTGGAATATCTTCCTCTTTTTCTACTTTAAATTTATAAGCCCCATGGGATGTACCTATTGCAATTGCCAAAGAATCGCAATTTGTTTTGTTTACAAAATCTTCAACTTGTTCTGGATTGGTATAATAATGTTTAGTTGCTGTTACATGGTGTTCAATACCAGCAATAACTCCTAATTCAGCTTCTACACATACATCTTTTGCATGAGCATAATGGACAATTTTTTTTGTAATACTAATATTTTCATCATATTTTAAATGGCTCCCATCAAACATAACACTTGAAAACCCATTATTTATACAATTTTTAGCTTCTTCAAATGAACTTCCATGATCCAAGTGTAAAGCTATTGGAATGTCATACCCTAAATCTTTTGCCATTTCTGCTGCTCCTTGTCCTAGATATCGAATCATTATTGGATTTGCATATTTTCCAGCAGTAGGGCTATTTTGTAAGATAACAGGTGAATTGCTTTCTCCACAGCCAAAAATAATGGCTTGCAATTGTTCTAAATTACTAAAATTATATCCGGGAACTGCAAACTTTCTTTCTAAGGCAACTTCAAACATCCTTTTTGTATTCGATAATCCTAATTCTTTAAAAGATACCATAAATATCCATCAAAATCTTTTAAACGATTAAAATCATAATATTTGTAAAATAAATAAAGATGACTGTATATATTTAAAATTATTTTCAAAAAAAATGTTAGAAATTAACTAAAATTAGAATAAACAACTAATCTGTCATTTAAACTGGTACGGTTACATTCAATTTATTTTTCAAATCTTTATAACGTGAGCGAAGGGTTACTTCTGTAACACCAATTACTTGTACAATTTGTTGTTGAGTAACCTCTTTACTTTTAAGTTTACATGCTAAATAAATTGCTCCAGCACATAACCCCTTTGGATCCTTACCACTAATAGAATATTTTTTTCTATATGCATTAAGAATTTTAGTTGTTAGTTGTTCTATTTCCGAATCTAGTCCTAAATCTGACATATACTTTGGAATAAGAGAAACTGGATTAGTCGATGGTGGATTTAATTTCAATTCTCTAATTAATGTTGAGTAACTTCTTCTTACGTCTTTAGCATTCACTGATGCTTCATTCAAAATTTCTTGAAGTGTTCGAGGAAGATTCTTCCTTCTACAGGCTAAATATAAGCAAGCTGCAACCATGGCATTAATAGACCTTCCTCTCAACAATTTCTTTTTAAAAGCTTCAATATAAAGCCGCATTGCATCTTCTCTCACGTAATTAGGTAAATTCAAAATAGTACCAATTCTTTTTAATTCCGTAGATGCAATTAATAAATTTCTCTTTTGCCATGTTATACGTGTATTCCACTTAGCAGCTCTCTTTAAATCAGGATTATTTATTTTACTTTTATCTATAACTGTACTTAACCCCATATCTGGTAGTAAGATTGAAATTGGAGCCCCCGTTTGCTCTCTACTAATTTTCTCTTGTCTAGTGTATGCTCTCCTACCATTATGTGAAAAATCAACATTTTTTTCATGAATTACTAATCCACATTGATTACATACAACATCTCCAGTATTAATCAATGGAATTATTGATCCCCCACATTCTGGGCATAAATTTACATATTCATTAATCTTACTTTTAACATCCATTATGGTATCCTCATAATCTTATTTTTTTTAGAAATAATAAAACAATTGTAGACCAATTATTATTACTCCCGAATTTTTTATTTTTCATTTTATAACATTTATCCATATTTATTTATAAACCCACAGCCTGTAATTTTTCTAATAAATTTTTCTGATTCCTGTCCAATTTATCTGGAACTTTAATTTTTATTTTAATTAATAAATTTCCTCTTTCATCGGAATTAATTTTATGAAAACCTTGGTTGCTCAATCGCAAAAGCGAAGAATCATTTGTTCCCGGTGGAACTGTAACATTTAAAGTATTTTCAACTCCAGATACTTGAATTTTCCCTCCCAGTGTGGCAGTTGTATAAGGAATTTCTTGTTCAATATAAATATCATCATCTCTTCTTTCAAATTTTGGATGCTTTTTTATATGTATAGCAATATATAGATCTCCCGGAGATCCTCCATTTTCTCCTAACATTCCTTTCCCTTTTAAACGTAATTTCTGATTATCTTTGATCCCCCTTGGAATATTCACATTTAGAGTCTTGATTTGACCAGTTGTAGGATCTTTATATTGAACTTTTTTTTTACCTCCATAAAAAGCGTCCATAAAATCTATTTCCATATCATACCTTAAATCATCTCCATCTCTAGGAAGATTATTATAATTTGGAGACCTTGCCCGTGTACTCCCTCCTCTTCTATTAAATACGTCAAAAATATCTCCTAAATCATTAAAAAAATCAAATCCGCCAACTCCATTCCTGGAATTACCTCGGTTACCAAATATTTCACTAAAATTAAATCCTTCAGGAGAACCGGATGTTGAATAATAATAGGTTGTACCATCTGGACTTTGATATGCTCTTGAACCTCCAGGAGCATTACCCCAATTTTGATAAGTTGAAGTATCCCCTTCCACTACACCAAATTTATCATACATTTCTCTTTTTTTATCATCACTTAAAATCGAATATGCTTCATTAACCTCTTTAAATTTTTCTCCTGATTTTGGTTCATCTGGATTAACATCAGGATGATATTTTCGAGCCATTTTACGAAATGCTCTTTTAATTTCTTCTTTTGAAGCTCCTTTGTTAATACCTAATATTTGATAATAATCTTTTGCCATATTTTACAACCCCTTAAAAAAAATAATTCTAAATATTAAATTTATAAAAAAAAAATTAAAAAAAACGAACTTAATCATATTCAGCATCTACTACATTATCATCTTGTCCTGTTGCTTTTCTAAATTTCTCCTCTTCAATTTCATCTTGTGTTTTTCCTTGATGCCCGTACGAAGCTCCAGGCATATCTCCCATCCCCCCAGGGGGTGCACCTTGGTAAGCTCCAGAACCCTGTTGTTGGCCGTACATTCGGGATGAAACTTCATGTAATGACTTTTGAAGTGCTTCTGCTGCACCTTTAATTCGACTAACGTCATCCGATTCCATTGCACTCCTTAAATCAGATATTTTTCCAAGTATTTTTGATTTTAAATCACCGATAACACCTTCATTTTCTTTCAAAAGCTTCTCTGTTTGATATATTAATGATTCTCCTTGATTTTTTGCTTCAGTTAGTTCTTTGAATTTTCTATCTTCTTCAGCATATCTTTCAGCTTCTCTAATTTTTTGTTCAATGTCATTATCCGACATCTTAGTTGATGCAGTAATGGTTATTGATTGGCTTTTTCCAGTACCTTTATCTTTTGCTGATACATTTAAAATCCCATTTTGATCAATATCAAATGATACTTCGATCTGTGGCATACCCCTTGGAGCTGGGGGAATTCCTGTTAAATGAAATTTCCCTAATGTAATATTATCAGCTGCTCTTGGTCGTTCACCTTGTAATACATGAATCTCTACGGCTGGTTGATTGTCTGCTGCTGTTGAGAAGATCTCAGTCTTTTTTGTTGGAATTGTTGTATTTCTTTCAATTAATTTAGTAAAAACTCCACCTAAAGTTTCAACTCCTAATGATAACGGAGTTACATCCAGTAGTAATAGATCTTGAACTTCACCAGTTAATACACCACCTTGAATCGCAGCACCCATAGCAACACACTCCATTGGATCAATACTACGCTCTGGTGTTTTCCCTAATAAGTCCTCGAATTTCTTTTGAATGACAGGCATTCTTGTAGGTCCACCGACTAATATAATCTTATCAATTTCTCCTCTAGCTAACCCTGCATCTCTTAAGGCTTTCAAAATAGATGTATCTAATCTTTTTAGCACAGGTTCAATTAGTTGCTCTAATTTGGCTCTTGTAAGTGACATATTTAGATGTTTAGGACCTCCACTTGTAGCAGTGATATAAGGTAAATTTATGTCAGTCGTAATTGATGTAGATAATTCAATTTTAGCTTTTTCTGCTGCTTCTTTTACTCTCTGTATAGCCATCGAATCTCCTCTTAGATCAACTCCCTCAGATTTCTGGAATTCTGATACAATATAATCAACAAGTATCTTATCCATATCTGTACCTCCTAATTGAGTATCACCTGCGGTAGAAATCACTTCAAATACTTGATTGTCCATCTCCATAATAGTAACATCAAAAGTTCCTCCACCAAGATCTAATACTGCGATTTTTAGTCTTGCATTTTTCTTATCTAGCCCATAAGCCACTGCTGCGGCAGTGGGTTCGTTAATCAAACGCTTAACATTTAATCCTGCGATCCTTCCCGCATCCTTCGTAGCTTGTCTTTGGTTATCGTTAAAATAAGCCGGTACCGTAATAATCGCATCAGTAACTTCTTCCCCTAAATAAGCACTTGAATCTTCTTTGATTTTTCTAAGAATCATCGCAGAAATCTCTTGAGGAGTATACTCTTTACCATCAATCTTTACTGTATATGAAGTACCCATTTTTCTCTTTATTGCTGTAATTGTACGATCTGGATTTGAAATTGCTTGCCTTCTCGCTGGTTCGCCTACTAACCTCTGATCATCCTTTGTAAAAGCAACAACGGAGGGAAATGCTTTACCTCCTAAGGTTAATCCTTCTGCACTCGGAATAATTGTTGGTTTTCCTGCAATTAATACAGCTGCCGCTGAATTTGAAGTTCCTAAGTCAATTCCTATTATTTTTCCCATATTTCATCACTCTTTTTTATTGTTTTTTATTTTCTTTTTTGATTTTTTATTGATTTTTATTTAAAATTTATAACTTTGATTTTTTTGAGATTTTGACCTTTGCAGGTCTTAAAACTTTATCTTTAAAATAATAACCCTTAGTTATTTCTTCTAAGATCGTGTTTTCCGGAATATCGTCTCGACCCTCCTCAACTACTACTGCTTCATGTTTGTAAGGATCAAATTTCTCTCCTTCCGAATTCATTGGCGCGACACTTTCTTCATTAAGTATTTTTTCAAAATTCTTTATTATTATTTCAAAACCATTCTTAATACCATCCATGTTCTCAAGAACTTTTAGTAAGTTTAATGCTCTATTTAAATCATCATAATGATCGATTAGTTTCTTTAAGATGTTTTCCATAACATACTCTCGATACTTAGTATTTTCCCGCTCTGAACGCTTCTTATAGTTCTCAAAATCAGCCCGTACACGCAAAAGTGAATTCATAAATTTCTCCTTCTCTTCCAGCAGTTCTTTGAATTTTCGTCCGTCATCCTTCATATCATCGAGTTCCTTAAGCAAACGATCGTTTTGAGTTTTCATTTTCTTGTGTTCCTCCACTAACGCCTCATATTTCTGCGCCTTCGCTTTCAACTGCTCAAAATCACTTCTCGAAATTGAAATTTGATTTGATGCCCTACGCGGAGAACCGCGCTCGTTTACAAACCGGTCAAAATAATCTTCAAATACCATAGGTCTTATATCTCCCATTTCTTTTCTATAATTATATGTCATATTTTTAATTTTTTTGAGTTTTAAACCCCATTTTTTCGTATGTAATTATTCGTTGTCAATCGATAATTTACATATCTTAATATAACAATATTAACTTGCATATTTAAAGGTTACGTTTTTATTAAATAGAGAAGAATTAGGGAGAGGCTTGGATAAATGGCAAAGGTGAGTAATTTTTTTTTAAAAATAAATGCTATGTTTATATTATAAATAAATTAAAATTTTTATGGATTTCTTTTACAATTCCAAATTATAGTTGATAAATTGAAAATTCGTTAATTAGATCAAAATTAAATAAGTGTCTTTCTATATAATTAAATTAATGGGACGAAAGTTAAAATTTATTATTTCAGAGAAAAAAAAGGAAGAAATCTATTTAGATCCATTAGGATCTAATTTAGTAAAAGAGTATAATATTCCTAATGACCAAATTGAGAATGATGTGGAATACCAAGAAATTCCTTGGATCTAATCTTCGTTCTAATTGGTTTAACACCAACTTTTGAACAATTTACCGATGTGATCCGCTATTTTATTTGAAGTTATATCGCACATTCCCAATGGGATTGAGGAATCAAAATGAAGAATTAAAAATTCTTTGTTTACAATTTCCTTAGTAATGACTTTACATCCATCTTCTAAAACATGGATCATTAAGGGAAGATCTGAATATCCCAACTGGAGTCTAATTTCTAATTCTTTTAACGCACGCCTAAATAGTTTCTGTGATAAACTGAAATTTATAGAGTTTCCAGTGATAAATAATAAGGCTGCTCCCAGAATCTCATTTTCAGAGATCATCTCATGAAGATAATTTTCTATTTCTTTGTAATATCCGTCATAACTATCTATTTCCCATTCTCCTGACATTATTGAATCAACAATCGTATCTAATTCATTACTTTTTATTACAATGTAGTCTTTCTTAGTGTCCCACACCGTTTTGGCAGTTCCTTTGACCCTAAGTGGCACTAAATCTTCATAGATATTGTAAAATTGCATCATTACCATAATTAAATTATTTCTTAAAAACACTTTGTTCTCGTCAATATCAGCCAAGAGACAAAAGATAAGATTTTCCATTGAATCTTCTAAGAAATCTTTACTTGATATAAATAGTAAATTCACATTAACCATTTCAAGACTTTCCATTTTTTCTGAAGTAACCTCTTCAGCAAATGAAAAAAAAGCTGCAAAGAAATTAGTTACTAAATCAATATCTACCTTTTCAAATTTGCTTGTAAAATTTCTGTTATAAATACAAATTCCTGTATCTCTAAGGATAAATAAGCTATGGATCTTCTTCTTCTTCGCTAATTTTATAATTTCGTTCATTATTTTACACCTAATCCGTTTTTATTTGGAAAAAAATTTGACTTTAGCTCCACCAGATAATTAAACCAATCTTAATATTTAAAATTTATACAAGCAATCCAAAAAAATTACTAGTTCATCCCTTATCGAATATTATAACTTATGAATTTAGTTCTCTTCTATCTATATTTTATATATATACTCATTTCTGAGTATGGGATCAGTGTAATCTAATTTGTTATAAATAATCCAAAAGATTAAGTGGTAATGTAAAAAGAAATTTAGATACTAAAATTATAGATATTTTTTAATAGTAAATTCATTATTTTATTAAGCATAAATCTCTAAGAACTCATGGGAGTTTAGAAAATAGAGGTGATAATTTTGAAAGAGGAATATAGAAAAAAATTAAAGAGATTCATTCCTTTTCTAATTTTAGACGGTTTGATCGCAACTGGAAGTTTATTTATTGCCTTTTTTGTAATTATTAATGAAATCTATATAATTAACATAATTTTCATTGTTATTTTTATCATCTCTTCATTTGCTTTAGGATTGATTATGACTGCTGATGCTACTATTATTAAAGGAAAAATGGGAAATTGGTATAAAAATTGGCTTTTTGGTTTTGTATTAGTTGGTGGAATCTTTTTTTTTGTTTTGCTCTTAGAAATTTTCGCTCCAAATTTTATATTTGAATTTCCATATGCTGGGACGCTCTCTCCAGAATACGTATATTTCGATTTCATGTTATTTATCTCGGTTTTGATAGTATTTGGAGTAGGAACTATATCAATTTGTTTAGGTAAACTTATACAAATAAAATTTATTAAAAAAAATTGATTTTTTAAAAAATTGAAGGATCAGGCAATTATTCTGGTTAATATAACCTTAACAGATGAAATTTTAGCTCTATAACTTAATTTTTTTAATGTATAATTAATAATTATTTGATTAATTTTAAAAAATATTATTTTTTCATAATATATTGGGTAATTTAAAAGGAATAAATCACGTGTATCATCAAGAATTGTGACATAATTGTCATTTCCAGGTATATTAATAGGATTAATACAAAAAGGAGCACTAAAATTTGATAAGAGTGTTAGTAGTGTAATTTTAATATTGTGATATCTTACAAAGAAAATATTGATAAAAATGTAAATATTTATAAATAAACTCGACAATTTAATTTATGCCACAATTATATTAGGTTAATTGTACAATTTGGGGTAGGTTGAGGAAAATGTATTTTTTGCTAAAATCAGAGGTTGAAAGCATTGATATTGACAAAAACTACATAAAAAAACTTGTATTTTGTCCTTATTGTGAGAATATTATGTTAAAGAAGTTAGATTCAAATAACTTCTATGACAAATATAAATGTTGGAATATAAAATGTGAGAAAAGAGATACTCCTTTTATATTATTAAAAGAATATATTCAATGCGAAGAATTATTTAATAAAGTATGTGCTTCCTGTAAAGAAGAATATAATCGGGAATTTATAATTAATGGGAATTATGAGTTACTAATAAAATTCAGCTGTATTGAAAAAAATTGTGAAACAAATTTAAACCCTTATTGTTATAATATAGTACGGGGTGAATGGGAGGGTATTCCGCCGCAATTTATTGACCATGACGAGAAAATTAATGCCCAAAATAATTACCAAGAAAATAACGAGAATGAAATACAGAAATCTGGATATGTTAAAATAAGCAAGGAAGATTTAATTGAATTTGGTTTAAAGGAAATGTCAAATCATACTTATAAAATAGAGGAAACACCATTATTGAATATGAAAGTTCATCAGTATGATAGATTTCTAAAATCTCATAAAAATAAGTATGTTATTTTAGTAGATCTTCCCGATTTTATTGGATCTTTGAGAGAGGTGATCCAATTTAATTTTGAACATATTCTGCAAAAAACCCATCAATTATTATTAGAGTATATTAAATCTTCTTTTCATACTGATGATGATTACATAATTCATTATTTCTCAAAACCAGATAAAGATTTTGAGCTATCTAATAAAATTTTTATTGACTATTGTATTAAGAATAAAAATAATGAATTATTTCACTATATTAAAGTCCCTGGTGTTCGAGGTTATAGTGATATTGACAATTTTTTAATTGGGTATGGAGTAGAAATTTTAGAGCGATCAAAGATTAAAGGTCTTGGTATTGTATGTAGTGAAAAAGATTATCTCCCCATTATGTTAATAGCAGGTTATAAAAATATAAGATCTTTTATACTTGGAATTAAAACTCCTGAGATTTATGAAAAATACGAAATACCAAATATGAAATTCCTTGAAATAAAGAAATTCTTTGAAATTCTTTCTTAATTCCTTCCTTATAAGAGAAATTGGTTATTTGATTAATGAATGTATTAAATTATTTCCTGTCATTTAATATATAGAGATAAATTTAGCTATATGAATAAGAAATTTATCCTTCAAATTGATAAACAAATATCTTCCTTTAGAAATATCCTGATCTAAATCCATCTCCTAAAATTGTACAGATTCATTTATTAAAGTGCTTTAAATTAACGTAATTATTAAGATTCCTCAATTGTTCATTAATTTTCTAAATAATACTTTTTTATAAAGTCCATATTCATTTGAACTGCCTGTACTGTAGATATTCCTCCATGTCCCGCCACATATATCTTGAGATCTTTTTCAATTATAGATTTCAATATTTCATATAATTTGGAGGGATCAGACGCATTAAATCTCCCAGTATCGTTTGGTGCCCAACTATCATCTAAATTGGCATTTAATAAACCTCCCATAAAGCAAATTTTATCGTCTGGTAAATACGCGATAATATCAGAATCAGTATGACCATTACCGTAAGGTATTAAATGGAGGGTCCTTTTTGTACCATTTATAATAAGAGTATTATTAATTAGAAAATTAGGTAACCTTATTTTAAAATCTGGATTTGTAACGTCATTATAAAATTCGATGTCATTATATATTTCTATTTCCCCAAATGGAGCATCATCTGAATTTAGCATTTCCTTCCGCTTTTGAATTTCTTCTTCAGCGGTTTTTCGAAATTGTTTGATTTGTTCAGAAACCTTTTCTTTTATTCCTTTTACTGTAATAGATGTACTTATTATAGGAATATTACTTGGAAAATAGTAATTACCAAACATATGATCACCGTGATAATGACTGTTTATGATAAATGAGGGATCTTTACCATATAAATCTTTGACTGCTTTATATAAATCGCGAGTTCCACCTGGGTAGAATAAAGTATCATAAATGATTAAATAATTGCCTAAGTCAAGGATTCCTGCACTCACACTCATTTCAGAATCATTTTTGGAAATCGCAGCATGTATCCCCTCCGTTAGTTCAAAAAGATCAAAATAAGTTGAGTCAAAATCAATTTTTTTGTAGTTCATAATATTTCTCAATCATTTATTATCAAAATAGATAAAGTAATTGGGGTAATGTAATATATTTATTTATAGATTAATTTCATGAACTTAGAACGAACTATAGCTGAAAATTGAACTACTTCGTTGAACAATTATTATATACTAATTTTATAATTTTAAACTCTCCCACCTAATTAGGTCAAAAACAAAATTCCTCATAATTGAAAATAAAATTCAATAGAAGAAATATAAATCGAAAATTCTAAATTTTCCAAGCTTTAGAAAATAATGTGTTTTCAAGATTATTAATCATTCATTTTTTGAATAAAATCTTTTGAAGGCATATCTCCAAATGCGAACAAGTTAATCACTTGTTCTCTAAACTTTGGATCAATCTCAGAGAGTTCGAGCATTTTATTTAGATTTTTACCTTCATTCTCGTAAAAAAAATTAATCATCGAAGATTTTTGCTTAAAATTCCTGATAATTTTTTTGATATCTTGATTTGTTCTATACTTTTTTAAATTAGTTTTTGAATAGTTTTTATCTTGTAAAGCTTCTATGGTTGTTTCTGCTGCAATTTTACCAGACATAACAGCTGTTTGAATTCCTTCACCACTAATAGGGGATACAAATCCCCCAGCATCTCCTATAAGCATTAAATTATCATCATACAGGCTTTTTTCTAATACTCCTTCGGCAGGAAAAGTATATGAGCCTGACCAAATAA
>JBHLNW010000170.1:0-3317 GCA_048941185.1 Promethearchaeota archaeon | reverse complement strand
AAGCCAGGATTGGGAGTAGAGATTAATAAAAGAATGTTCGAAGAAAATGTAATTTAACAAAATTTTTATTTATTTTTGAAAAAACAGCTCATTATTACATTGCGCTTAAAATAGATTCTTTAAATGGTATATAAAGTTGTATTAAATCGATCTCATTAATTATTAACCACATGTAAACAAATTTCTTCGCACAATCATACGAATTACTAGAATTGATAGAATTTTTGAAAGATATGAAAGTGTAGAATTCTCTCGAATAATTTTAAGATAAAAAAATTCTTGAATAGTTTATTATTTAAATAAAGAAATTATATTTTTTTATAATGAAGAATCCAATTATCCAAACTTTTGATTTAACAAAAATATTTGATAATAAAACCCTTGCTGTTAATAAATTGAATATAACAGTCTATAAGGGAATATATGGATTTTTAGGACCAAATGGAGCTGGAAAGACTACCACGATAAAGATGCTTATTGGATCACTGTACCCAACTTCAGGAGAAATAGAACTGTTCGGTAAAAATATTAAATCAAAAGAAAAAATTGATATACATAAGTTTATAGGTTACGTACCAGAAAATCCAACATATTTCCTAGATATGACAGCTGAAAAATTACTTGGATATATTGGTTCTATTTTTCATATGCCAAAACAAGAAATAAAGAAACGTATTTCATATTTATTAAAACTAGTTGAATTATCAGATGCAAAATCTCGTAAAATTACAAAATTTTCAGCTGGAATGAAGCAGCGAATTGGAATTGCTCAAGCTTTAATGAATGATCCAGAATTACTAATACTTGATGAGATTACTTCTAATCTTGATCCTCTCGGTCGAAATCAAATGATTGACTTACTCAAAGAATTACGAAAAGAAGGAAAGACTATGTTAATTTCAACCCACATCCTTCCAGAAATTCAGAAGATGAGCGCAGATTCTATTGGTATTATCGATCAAGGTAATCTTATTATGGAGGGATCAACTCAAGAGTTAAACCAAAGATTAGGGTCGAAATTGATTAGAATAAGCCCCAATATTGAATTATTTCGTGAATCTCTTAAGCCCATTGTTTCAAAAGTTAAAGAAGAAGCTGATTCCTTAATAATTGAAGCTAATAATCTAGAACAAGTCTGGCATACTATTGCAGAAATTTCATTAAAAAATAATATTATTGTTAAGGAATTTCGATCGAGTGGATTAGAAATTGAACAGATTTTTATGAAGGCACTAGAAAAAGAAAATAAAAATTTGGGGTTGAAGAATGTTGAATAGGCGGAGTTCTAAATTTAGAAGATATACAATACTAATTATTTTCTTAATTGTATTACCTGTATCATGTTTGATATTACAAAATTATTCAAGATTAGGAAAAATGAATGATTCTCTTTCAAATTTTTCAAATGATTCTTTAAGTTGGAACGCTGTGTTTGATGATAATGAAATTATACTTATTGAAGATTCAATTATTAATGAAACCATTTTTATCATGGAAAATGCTGAAGTCACTCTTATTAATACTACAGTTGAAGATAGCATTTATTTGTTTAACGCGGGGATTTTAAATATTCAACTACGATCAGGCATTAATGGTAATATTATTATCTCAGATTTTTCCACAGTGAATATATATAACTCATCAATTGATGGAAACATTGAATGTCGTGATTCTTCATCTTTAAATGTGCTTTCAAGTCAAACTGATTCAACGATTATATGGAAATTTGATTCTTCAAATCTTATGATTACAAATAGTTCGTTATTTCAACTCAATGAATTTGGAATAGCAGGACAAATTATAATTTTAGATTCTTTAATAAATAATGTGATTCTAAATGGATTATCTTCCTCTTTAGTATTTATTAACAACTCTAACATTTTATTTCTTAATGATTTGGCAAAACCAATTAACTACATTACGGGGCCAACAATGTTTAACTTATTAGGTGATGATATAACGTATCAGACATCTGAACGTTCGATAATTTTAACTTGGATGGGATGGGATAGCCCTATAATTGATGGTTATTTAAACATAAATTTTCAAATCCTAGTAGATTCTCAATTTTATTCTGAAATAAATGGTTCAGGGTTCTATAACAATTATGTGGGCAGTTTGCAAATAAATTTTACCTCAACAGGCCCCCATAATATCTCACTTATTAGTATCGATAATTTTGGAAATAATTTTACGTCCACAATCACAATAAGAATAATTGAATATCCTTCTTTTGATTGGAATTCCTTTGGAATTGGTGTTGGTATATTGATAACTATCACTCTTATATCTGTTTTATTCTTACATCATAAACAAAATCGTGGATATTTCAGTTCAATAGGCATTATTTTCAAAAAAGAATTATCTGAGAATAAGACAAAAATTACAATTTTCACAATTATTGGTGTTGTCCCAGGGTTTTTACTAAATTTAATATTTAGAATGATGAATCGATTATTAGGAGGTATCAGTATTGATCAAATTCGAATAATTATAAACATGTTCCTTAGTTATTATCTTTTATATTTCGGAGTGGCTTTCTCAATCGCATTTGCGTCGAGTAGTGTTATCGGAGAAAAAAAAAATGGAACGTTGTCTTGGTTCTTTAGTAAACCCGTAAGACGTTGGGAATATCTTTGGGGAAAACTCTTTGCATATTTGTTTATTATTATTCTTATAATGATACCATCGTCAATTTCGTTTGCATTAAGTGGAATTTTATTAATTGATCCAATTTATATTAGTGATTTATTTTCTATTGGAGGATTTATCTTTCTGATAGGAATAATAACATTAATTCCATTACTCGCTATAGGATTTTTATGCTCCACATTGTTTAAAAAAACTGGTTTAGCAATTTTTATACCAATACTATTGTTAATGCTTGTTCCTTCATTTGTTAGCTTTCTTCCAATCCTTTTTCGGCATGAATGGCCACTTCTCTTATCCTATTCTTACTATTTTGAACAATTAGGCAGATTATGGATATCAAATACAGGTGGAGGATTAAGTACAATTTTGTCTCCTTATAGCATGTTATTAGGTTTCGATATTACTCCAATAAATTTGTCTCCAATTAATATTGTGTTAATATTATCATCGATTACAATATTCTGCTTAGTTATTTCAACTTTTTATTTTCAAAAAATAGATATTGTTTAAATTTCATTATGAAATTTTGATTATTTTTAAAAAAACCACTAAAGCATATCTTTTATAATTTAATCCTACAAAAGTGCCTTTAATCAGAAAGTTTTTTTTCTTTTAATTTTTAATATTATAGAACTCAAACTACTTCTATAAGGAAGAATGACTAA
>JBHLNW010000015.1:0-54465 GCA_048941185.1 Promethearchaeota archaeon | reverse complement strand
AATTCTGGGTTTTTTTGAATCTTTTCTATAATAGTTAGTTTCTCTTTCATAGCAGCATATCCACTCTTGAGAAAACCTATGATAAAACCAGTTCTTTTCTTAGTGTCTATAATCTCCTCAAATTCACCATTCAAATTGCTAAAAATTAATTCTGCAATTCTTTTAGTTGTACCAGTTCTTGAATAAAAAACTACTAAAGTTTTCATAAGAAATCAAACTCAAAAGAAAGTTGTTATTAAAATAAATACTCCAACAAAAATGAATATAGATGTTGAAATTATCTTTAAATAGAATTTTGGCACTTTTTTTGCTATAAATGCTCCGAATAGAATTCCTATCCATGCAACAGAGATTAAAGCTAAAAAGGAGCCCAACCAAACTTCCAATGGTAATCCTAATGTTGAAGCTAAGAAAATTGTAGAAATTTGCGTTTTATCTCCTAATTCCATAATGAATATAAATAAAAATCCCGCTAAATAAGGATTATTCCTTACTTTTTTTAATTTTTTTAAAAAAGTGGTACTGTCCTCTATTTCGATATCATCTTGATAAAGTTCTCCAGCATTTTTTTCTCTTTTTTTTCTCTCTAAATACATCTTCTTAAGGTTACGTGCTTCAAATAGACCGATTATAAGAAAAATAATTCCAGAAGCAATTAAAATTATGAAAAGTGGAATAAATGTTGTAATAAAAGCCCCAAAAAAAACTCCTATTGTAACTAAGAGAGCGAAACCAGCTGTAACTCCAATTCCTACTTTATAGAATTTTTTGTATTCTAAAGCAAGGTTAAAAACAATTAATTGAGTTTTATCTCCTAATTCCAATATAAATAAAGACCCATATGTGAAAAAAAAACTTAATAGATCCATATATCTTTGAAATAATAATTATTAAAATCTATTTTTAATAATGAATTAAGATACACATGGAAGATATTTATGATAAAATTTGCAATGGGCAAATCGGAGAGAGTAAATTTTTACTTGGAAACGAAGCAATTGTTCGTGGTGCTTTAGAAAGTGGTATTGATGTGTACACTTATTATCCAGGAACACCAAGTTCTGAAGTTGGAGAAATTTTTATGGAGATTTTTAGAAAAGTAGGAATGAGTTGGGTAGAGAGTAGTATAAACGAAAAAGTAGCAATAGAAATTGCAGGTGCTGCATATGCTAGAGGTGCCACTGTAATGGTTGGTATGAAAAATGTAGGTTTGAATGTTGCTTCTGATCCATTATTTGCTCTAGCAACAACACGTCCGAATAATAAGAATTCAGCAATGGTTATTTTAGTTGCAGATGACCCAGAACAGCATTCAAGTGCTGTAGAAATGGACTCCAGAAACTTTTTAAAGATTTTTAAAATACCTGCATTAGAACCGAGCAATCCTCAGGAATGTTTAGACTTCACCAAAGAAGCATTTGAAATGTCGAGAAAATTAAAACTTCCAGTAATTTTGAGAACCGTTACAATGGTTTCACATGCCAGGAGTAATGTAGGTATAGGAAAAATAAAAAAATCGAAAATGCAAATTGAATTTGATTTATCTAAAGAATTAAACGTCGCATTAAGATTCTATTTTCTAGAAATGAAGAAAAATCATATTTATAATAGAATGAATCGAGCCTTAGAATTCTCGGAAAATAGTTCCTTAAATATAATCGAAAATGAGAATGTTAAAAATAAGTATAAGTTAGGAATTATAACAAGTGGCGTTTCAAATAGTTATGTCCATGAAGCTTTAAATTTTCTAGAATTAAAGGCGCCTGTTCTTAAAATTGGTATCATAAATCCACTCCCCGAAAAATTAATAGTTAAATTCTTAAAAGAATATAAAGAAGTACTTATTGTAGAAGAGAATGATGCATATCTAGAAACACAAGTTCTTGCTATAGCCAAAAAACATGATCTTAATGTGAAAATTTATGGTAAAGATCCCTTTTCTTATTCAGAAGTAAATTCTCTTTTATCTTTTGTTGGAGAATTAAACCCTACTAAAGTCGCTTTAGCATTATTAAAAATTACTGATTTAAGGCCCAAAATTGATTTGAAGCAAATTGATGAAAAAAAGTATAATTTAATGGCGAGAAATCCTACTTTATGTGCAGGATGTCCCCATAGAACAACTGGTTATGCATTACAAAAAGCTATTAAAAAAATTAAATCTAAATCAGGGAAAAAAGTTTATTTTTATCAGGACATTGGATGTTATACTCTACTTGTTCTTCCCCCTTTTAATTTTGCTAATGTAAAGTATTGCATGGGATCAAGTATAGCTTTAGCTCAAGGAGTAGCTCATACTAGTGAAAGTTTAAATGTTGCGATAATTGGAGATGGAACTTTTTTTCACTCTGGAATTCCTGCGCTTTTAAATGGGATCTATAATAAAGCTCCGATTTTAGTATTAATATTGGATAATGGATGGATCGGGATGACGGGACAACAAGCACATCCGGGAAGTGATACTCGATATTATAGGGAGGGTAATTATAAGCAAAATGTAATTTTAGAAGAATTCTTAGAAGGAACTGGAGCCTATGTCAATGTAATTAAGCATAATGAAAAAACTGATGATGAATATTTTTCAAAGCTTAAAGATTTAATTTTTCAAATTGGACTAGATGTATTGGAAAATAGAAATCTACACGTTATAGTTATAAAAGACGAATGTATTCAAAAACTTATTGAAAGACAAAAACCTACGATAAGATACGTCGATAGTGAATTATGCAATAACTGTGGCATATGTTATTCTCAATTTTTATGTCCTGCTATTAATGCAATAGACAATTTTGCTTTTATTGATTCAAATTTATGCTTAGGTTGTGGAATATGCGAAGAAATTTGTCCCAATAATGCAATTTATAAGGAGGAGATAATATGAGTTTAACTGTTTATACTATAGTGATTACAGGCTTGGGTGGACAAGGATTAATTAGATTATTAAAGATTTTAGGAAATGCATTAAGGATTGAGGGATATGAGGTAATCTCATCTGAGACACATGGGCTTAGTCAAAGAGGTGGCAAGGTTACCTGTTTCCTTCGCTTCGGAAAAAGTTTCAATTCACCTATACCAATGATCGGAACAGCCGATATAATGATTGCTTTAGAGCAGAGTAGTATTTTAGATGTATTGAAGTATGCTAAGCCTAATAAAAGTACTATAATAGTATTATCTTCTTATGAAAAAAAAATTCTGGGTATAGAATATCCTTCTCTAAAATATATATTAGATACTCTTTTCGAAATTTCAAATAATATTTATGTTATACCACTGACCGATATTGCTATAAAACAAACTGGAAATATAAAAACAATGAATAGTGTGCTATTAGGATACCTCCTAAAGTTTTTACCATTAAATAAACAGGATGTTGAGCATTATATAATTTCTAATTTCTCAGGAGAAACTTTAGAAATGAATTTAAAAGCGTTTAAGGAAGGACTAAGATTAAAAGAATAGTTTTGTTTTTTATTTTTATAAATTTTTTTGAAGGTTTACAATTTTTTTTTTCAATTTTTTAACTTGAGATTCGTTTCCGTTAAGATCTTGTACATCGTTTAATATTTTTAATCCTTGTTGATAATAATTAATTGCTTTGATGTAATCCTTTCTTTTCTCAGCTTTTTCTCCCATTTTTAAGGCATATTCTAAATCTAATTCCTTAATCTTTTTATCGAGTTCTAAAATCATGAATGATATCCTCCCTATTTCATCTTTATAATCGAAACCTGATGCTAAGTATAGAGCTAATTCGTACTCCTTTTGGGCTTCTTTGTAAGCTAGTCCTTTTTCGGCTGTTTCAGCCTTTCTAATGAAAGAATTTATAGAAGATTGAACTTCTTCTTCATCCATATGCTTTGCTTTCTTTTTCAATTCATTAATAGCATCGTTATTTGTAATTATTGAGGAGATCAATTCATTATTAGCTAATCTTACTGCTCGTGATTCTTGAAAATTACTAATTGTATCTTCAGCAGTTTCAATTGTGGTAGGAATTATTATATTTTTTTCAATCAATTGATATACTTCAAAAAGAATCTTATTAGCATCGATCTTGACTATTTTTTGAACTTCATCGATTAAATTAATTATAAAAAAGAATGCTTTCGAATCTAGTAATGCCTTTGCAAAATCTAGTATTGCTTTTTGGATAGGATTTTTTTGAATTAAATCTAATTCATTTGGTAATAGAGTGTGAGTAAGAATCATTGGAAAAACTAGTTTTACATTGAAAATATCTATTATAAAATCAATGGTATCTCCGAAGCGCATCACCCCTTTTCTTATATGTGCTGTAATTTTATCAAGATATCTACTTTCATAATCATTTAAGAATTCAGTTACAAGAGTTTTCAAACTATCAGAAGCTTTATGATCTAATACTAAGCATGTTCGAATAAATTGACCACTTTTAAGTAAGATATTAAATGTTTCGTATTGAAATTCATAAAATTTATAACCATTTCTGATATTTGAATTTCCATTTGAATTACTGCTTGATTCTGAAAATGTAATATTTGCTTGGATAAATCCAGTTAATAATTCAGTATTTACTCCTGCTCCTGAAATTGGATAATCAACTAGTGCTAACCCTGATTCTTTAGCCATTAATAATATATGTTTTATGTTTAAGACATCTAAAAATTTCTGCCATATTAGGTCTTGGAACATCTGAATGCGTTTTTCTTCAGAATCAATAATAGTGAATTTCAAGTTGTAATTGAGGTTTAAACCAAACTTTTCAAGTTGAGCTTTAACACATTCTCTACAGAAATCGGGATATTTTTCACAAGTATTTTTATCCGTTCCACAATCAAACCCAATAGGGCTAATTTGAAAATATACCATTTAAATCCTATAAACTTATATTCTTACTACTGAATTAAAAGGACATTTTTAAAAAAATTTCTATTATTTTGTTCTTAATTTCTTTCACGTAATTATTGAATGATTTCAAAATTATTTAACCTTTTCAAAATATTAGATTCTGTGATATTATAACGAAAATTTAGAGGACAAACAGATAGAATAAATATTTAAATTATATTTTAGGAAGAAATTCTTTTTCTCTTTTAGATTAAGAATAGTTACTACAAATTCTAGCCTCAAATCTTTTTCATTTGTGATATCAGAGAATAAAATGCATTTTACATTTTTTTTTCAGAATATATATTGCATTATCAACTCGTATAAAGTTTTTTAAAACTGATGTTTAAATATATACATTCCAATGATTTATGAAATAAAAAAAAGAATCAGTTAAAAGTAGTTTTAAAAAAAAAAATGCAGTTATATTAAATATTGATATTAAATTTGGTATCTTTGATTAATAGCCGTTTGAAATTGTATATTCGAATATGGTTGTTTTTGAGACCCACCTCTTTTCGAAACTAAATAGAATTGTACTAAAGTATTCTCATAGACTAAGGTAATTCCTCGCCATTTATTATCATTTGAATTAAATTCGACTATATTTCCAAGAGCAACTCCTTCTCTAGAAGAAAAATCAAATTTTATTTTTCCTAATATTTCTATAAGGGTATCATGGTAATCAGTTACTTTATGTTGAGGCTTATCTTTGAATCTTAATGCTTCAATAGAAAAAGCTTTAAGAATATCGTTATTCATAGTATTCCAAACTTTAGGATTCGCATAAAACTCGATCCCTATAAATTCACCGTTAACAAATACTGCAATTCCACATTGATTCCCTACCTTTCTAAAATGTTTCATGAAATCTTCAGTTTCTTTTTCAGATTCTTTAGTTATTTCGAGGTAACTCTGAGAAGGGGCAATGGAGAGAGCATAATTCATTTCGGCCCTATGAGATTGAATCTCGTTCCATAAAGCGCCTTGTCCTGAAGCAGAGATTGCTTCATAAGCAACATTAGGGTGCAATCGAGTATTTGAAGTTTTGAACCCACGACCCTTAGTATAATTCCATCTTGATTGTTCTACACATTTAGCAGGAATACTATAATTTTGTTTAGTAGTTCCAGGGCTTTGGCTAACAATACTTTTTTTTCCTCCTATTGGTAGTAATATTGGTTCCCAAATTGTTCTGTCCTGTTTTCCACCATGAACTGTCATTCCAAATGGGATTAAGATCTGCTTGTCACTATTATTTATAATCTCCAACTGACTCACAGTATCAGTTTCGATAATCTCAATTAATTCTAATTCTTCTGCTTCTTTAATACTTATGAAATCGATAATTATATTATCTTGTATAATGATTGGGATAACAGTCATGTTTTTATAAACTTGAGGAGTACCTAATTTAAGAAAACCTAAAGGATTTTTAAATAGAGAACTTACAAGGTGTATATTTTCATTTTTCAAACTTACTCATCCTCCTTTTCATTTTTTTTAGTTTTTTCCTCTTCATAAAGAGGATCTATAAATTTATTAACAATTTTTTTGCCATTTTTAGTAAGTTCAACACCATAAGAAACTTGAAGTTTTCCAGTCTCACTCCTTCCATCAAATCTTGTCCCTCTTTGGGTTGGTATCATAGGTTCTTCAATTTCTTCGGTATGTGTTTTGATTAATCCTCCTCGTTTCAATGCATTTAAATGATAATTAAGATTTTGCTTAGGTATATCGAATTTATTCGAAATTTCTTGTGGCCTCTGAACATTCTGAGAGAGTTCTCTCATGATATCTGCTCTAATAGGGCTTCTAAATACAAGTCCAACTTTCTCAAAAATAGGTTTCTTCTTTTCCTTCTTTTCTTCTTTCTTTGCCATATTTATTACCCAATTATCTATTTATATTCTCATTATTTGAAAAATTTCTAATTTCAATTTAGAGTAATCTAATAATTCTTGATTACACATAGGACATAATTGATTCTCTTTTCTTGTTCTTGGTTCAAAACATTTAAACGTAAACCCACAAACTGGACAAGTAATTATTAGAGGAACAATAAATCGATTAATGAAATCTTTTTTTTTATTTTCTTTCATAGTAACACTTACTAAAAATGTTATTAAATATTTTTATAGTAAAAGTATTTTTTTACTGTAAAATTAGATAGTAAATACTATATATAAATGTTTGTTTTTTAATGTGAATCTCATTTAAATCAAGTTTATAAATTGTAAGATCTAGATTATCATAGATTTAAGTATATAAAGGAATCATTCAAAATGAAAAAATCTGATAATATTGGACATTATCAAATATCAAATTTTCCAAAAGCAAGGATAACTACTTTAGATTTCCTTTCATTAGGAGATAAAAGTCATTATGTGAAAGGTTTGATTGAATTTGATGTAACAGCTGGTAGAAACAAAATTCGTGAACATGAAAAGAATACTGGTTACAAAATATCTTTCACTGCATGGCTTCTCAAATGCATTGGTCAAGCAGCTAGTGAATTTAAGGAAGTTCATTCTATGATGATGGGTAAAAACAAAATCATCACATTTGATGATGTTGATATTTCAATAACCGTAGAGAAAGATGTTAATGGTGAGAAAAGTGTAATGCCACTTGTAATAAGGAAAACAAATAAAAAAACCGTTAAACAGATAACTGATGAAATAAGAAATGCTCAATCTGAAAAAGTAAATGGAGCAACAGTTTTAGCCGATGATGATATAAAAAAGAATATGAAATATTATCTTTCTCTTCCCAAGTTTATCAGGAGATATTTAATAAAGAGAAGACTTAAAAATCCCATTAAAGTTAAACAACTTATGGGAACGATAATGGTTACCTCTATAGGGATGTTTGGAAATCTCTATGGATGGCCTATCCCTACTGCTAATCATCCATTAGCTTTTGGAGTTGGAAGTATCACAAGAAAGCCTGGAATTTTTGGAGAGAAAATTGAAATTCGGGAATTTTTGACTATAACTGTTTTATTCAATCATGATGTGGTTGATGGAGCTCCTGCAACCCGATTTATATCTCGATTGGGTGAATTAATAGAAATTGAGTTTGGTCTCCTTAATTTAGAATCATTTATTTTTTTCTAGTATAGAATAAATATTAACTATTATTTTTTTCTACGGGGTGAAAAATTCCTTTTTCAATTAACTTAAGTATTATTTCATAATCTTTAGGGCTACATGTATTATCTGGGAGAAGATACAATGAATAAAAGTACTCAAAATTATTTTCTTGCATAAATTTAGATGCTTTATTAACCATTAATTTTTCATCTTGGTTCAATTTTACATTTTTATTGACAGTGATTTCTAATGGAGCGATAAATGAAACATTAAGTATTTTTTCAACTAATTTACTGATTCCTTGAAATTTTTTAAGACCTCCATTGAAATTATCGATTAAATTGCCATAATATCTATATATATAATATGCAAGAGATTCTACTGAGAATAAGAAATTTTTTGAAGGATTTTGACCCATAATAATGATAAGTCTTAAATTTACAAATTCTGTCATTAAAATGAAGGATTTTTTATATTCTACTTTAACAGTCTTAGTATCTTTCGATTTTTCAAGAACTTCTGTACCAAAATTATGGATCGCTTGCAGAAATCCCGATATTAAAGTAGGATCGATTTCTTCATCTTCAAATGATTGTGAATAGATATCGATACCAGATTTATTATGTAGGACAATTATATACTTTAAACTCATAATTTCAGTACATTTCTCAAGAATAAGTTTAATATTTTCTCTTTTCTTAGATTCTAATCTTTTAATCAGTTTATAACTAGATCCTACAATGACTAAACCTCCAATTGAAACTGATCCAATAATAATAATAAGTATCCAGGTATTTATTGGCGGATCAGGGGGAATTGGCTGATTATTTATTTCAAATTTAGCCATCTGAACCCCAGCATCTGTTTTGTTATTCCAAATTACATAAGCATAATAATTACCTCCAACTGGTTCTTGAGTTATGTTGTAATCAAAGATATTTTCTTGTAGAGGTAGTTCTTTTGTAATTGTATATACTTGTTCTTGAGCATCAAATAATGTGAAAGTATAATTACCTATCAAAAGAGGGCTTTTAACAGAAAAAAGTAATTTTTGACCAACTTTAAGAGGATTTGGAACATAATCGAGCTCAAATTCAATATTAGGAGAATTTGCTTCTATTTTCCATAGAATATCATCTTGAATTGTTATATTAGGAATTAATATAAATTTATTAATTGAATCAATTATGACTTCTGAATTGATATTTTCCCATATTGACCCTAAGTTTCGAGATATTATTAAATTATACCAACTATTTGGGTATTCAATTCTTATAGTATCATTATTTGAAAATCTTGTTATTTCAGGGTTTAGAGTCCATTTATTTGTTTGATTAATCTTTAAAGTTAATTGACTGGGGACTTTGAAGATATTATTTATTTTGAAATTATATGTACCATTAAATATCAATACTGAGGTTTTATTATTACTAATTTTTATGTTTAAATTGTCTTTATTTGGTTTATAATTCAAATCTATTTTACTAAAATACCCTGTATTTTGAGATTTTCCATTTGAAACGTTAAGTGTATTTCCATTAATATTTGCCGTCATATTTATGTTTTCTGGATAAACAGGAGTATTAAGTTTTTGAATTAGTTTGTATAAAAAAGGAGCTCCTTGTGTACCATCTGACCATGAACTAGATTTATAACTTGACCAATATAATTCAGGGTAAGTTGAATTAATATCATTATAATACCAATTATATTTAGGTTGAGGTCTAAGTCCTATATCCGTTCCATTGAGAGTTAAATAGTAATTTCCAGGCTCTAAATTTATTGGTGATGAAAATGTTTGAGTATGCCACGCAGCTGTAACAGAATATGACATGTTAAGAAGGATTGGTGATCCATAGATATCATTATTTGGAGCATTAGTTTGGTTATTGTATCCATTAATCTGAACATAAACTAGAGCTGATTGAGTTGAAATATTATTGCCATAAATCTGAACACCATATAATATTGTGGAATCTTCAATCTTAATTTGTACTCCATAACCGTAATTAGCTTTTGAAATAAGGCTATATTTATTCTGTATTATATTATCTTCAATTACAATAGTTTCAGTATCAAATCTTATATTAGTAAAATTTATCTCTACATCTTTAATATTCCAGTCTGAAGAAGGTAAATCAATATAAATGGAATTAGCATTTTGAAAATATCCTGTTGTTATTGAAGTCTGAAACATTTGATGTTTAAAATCAACATATAATGGCATATCCTCTTCTAATGCGTAAGTACGATTAAAGGATATAGTAAGACTAAAAAAACTAAAGAGAATAATAAAAACTAATATTTTTTTCAAAACTGGAAGAAACTTCATTTTATCTATTTATTGATTTCTAAGGATATGTCAGTATATCTTATTTAAAAAATTTTGGATTATTTTCTACAAAAATTAATAGATTTAAATTAATAAAAACATAGAATTTTCAATAAAAATAGCAAAAAATAATGATGTTAATGAAAAAGATAAATAATTTATATAAAAATCGATATCTAGACCGATTCTTTCTCTTATCGCTCTATCGTATATAAGTTTTCTAATAGCGATATCTAGGGCAATAATTCCAATAAATTTAAATAAAGTAATTTTTGGATCAGAAGTACTTTCCAGCTCATTTCTAGGTATAATTTCTAGAGATAGAGATAATAATGTTTTCAGTTATTATATTTTCATTTAAAAAATTTATACAATCTTGCATCGGGCATTGTTAATAGCTAAAGGACTTTTTTTGGAAAACATTTTAACCATATTGACCTGTTTAACTCTAGTTTCTTTAATCTTAAGATTTTATAAATAAAACTATAAAATTCAAATGAATTAAAATATATTTATATTCTAGCTTAGTAAAATAGAAAGAAATTAATTCCTATAATGCCTGAATATGAAAAAATAATGAAAAATTATGAAGCCCCTGAAATAACTGGAAACTTTATTGTACTGTCTAAAGATGAAGAATCTTGGCTTGAAGGTTGGATTCAGATAGAACCATCTTTAGAGGAATTTATTTCTCTTATTAAAGAGGAAATTGAAGGTTTTTGGGGATTAGAGAATGCTGAAATGTCTGATTATATCATTTTCCATATTGATATTGAAGATAAAAACAATTTAAAAGAAATTAAAGATAATGAATATTATCAATGGGTACGAGGACAGGAAGAGATTTTCATCGTATTGCTGCATAAGGACATTAAATATAGAATAATTGAGAATATTCCTCCTGTGTTTGATTGGTTTATGGGAATAATATAAATAGAACTTGTAAACTTGTTATTCTATTAAATTTATTTTGGTTTTCTATTTATTAGATACTATTTATTATATATTTTATACATAGTTAATACTAAATTAAAAAAAAAATCTTCTACTCCTACCCCTAATTTTGCACTTGTTTCAAAATACGCAATTGCTCCTAAAAATTGTAAAAGATCATCACAATCTTCTTTTTTAATATTTAGATTTCCAGAATTTACCAAATCAAGTTTATTTCCAACAAGAACACTAGAATAGTCTTTAATAACATTTTCTACCTCTTTTTTCCAGTTTTTAAGATTTACAAGCGTATCCTTATTTGTTAAATCAAATACATAAACAATACCTTTTGCTCCTTTATAAAATTCCTGTCTAACCCATCTAAAATGTTCTTGACCAGCTAAATCCCATATTTGTAAGGTTATTAGATTTTTTGCATTAGGGATTTTAATACGTTTTACAAAAAAGTTAGACCCAATAGTGGATGCTACATTGGGAGTAAATCTTCTTTCTAAGTATTGATGAAGTAGTGTTGTTTTTCCAATTGCGTAGTCTCCTACAATACAAATTTTAAAGAAAGAATGTTTGAAACCCATTTTTTTATCTTAGAATATTCTTATCTAATTATTAATGCGAGTTAAATTTAATAAATTTATATCTCAATTTTCATTTAAAAAAAAGCACTAAGCATCTAATTAATATTTTTTTTTCATCCAGCTTACGTATTGAATTCTTGTGAATAATAAAATACCAGACATCAATAAAGCTATACTAATAGAAATTATTAAAGGGTGTGCCTTTTCAGGCGAATTTGTAAATAATATCATCCAAATTACTAGAAATAAAATTCCTAATATTATCAAGATTAAACCAAGAGTTTTAAATCTCTTTTCAAGCGTGTCTAATTTTTTCATTTCCTCGTGTATTTTTATTTAATTCTCGTGGAATTACAATAAGGATAACCTTTCTTCTCTAATAATCTTCCTTAAATTATTTATTTCAATTACTTTTTGATTTCTCTTTTGTACCCATTGGTTTAAGTAACTTTTTATTGTATTTCGGCTATTCTTTAGCTGATAAACCGCATTTTCTACTCTTTCCCTTGTACGTGTTATTTTGGTATTACCAAACATATCAAAGAAAAAGTTGTCAAAAAACATATCAAAAAAGAGATTCGGCACTTCAAAATCGATATAAATATCATCAATCACATCAACAAAATCTTTAGCTCGCTTTACAAGAGCCTGTGCTTGATTGATTTCATGACGTGCTCTATCAAGGTTTCCATGTTTCATTGAATCAACAAAAAAACCCCCTCCAAAGAAGGTATCCCATGTCCCGAGTCCTTCTGCTGATCTTAAGGTGTTTATTGAGTTTTCAAGATAATTATATGCTTCGTTTAAAAGAGAATCTGCTTGTTTAAACCTATTTTCAATATCTTGAATTTTTGCTATTTCTTTCTGAAATTCTTCATATTTCTGTTCTAATTCTTTAAGTTTATCAGTTGTCCTACCAGCGGTTATTTGAGCTAATAATTGTTCCATTTCAGTTTCTATACCAGGTATGCGTGATTGTAGTGCTTGAATTCGATTAATCTCGTTTTGTAAATTTTGAATTTCTTTCTCTAAACTTTTGTATTCTTTTTCTGCATACTCAAAATTAGCTAATGCTTCGAAATATTCTGTTTCTTCTTTGCGTTTTCTATTGTCTAAATCACCGCTTAGACGTGCTTTTATTGAAGAGAAACTCACCTTTAAAAGAGAATCATAATCTTTTTTTTCCTTTAACATTACATTACGAATCATTTGAAGCTGATTATTTTTTTGATCTCTCGATTGTATCAAACGATTCAAATACGCATTCTTCGAATTTAAAGTACTTATCTCATCATTAATATCTCCTAACTCGAATTCTAATTCATGATATCGATTTAATCCTTCTGATTCGCTAATCCATTTAGTAGCATCCTCTTTTCTAACTTTTACTCCACATTGTTCACAATAGATTACAGATTCATCAAGCTTTTGACCACAATTATGACAAAACACAATTCTCAATTTAAATACTAAATTATCATTATTCTTTTAAAAGCGTTATAATTCAAAAATGTTGCCTATCATAATTAAAATAATCTTTAGAACCTTTATTACCTGAATAGTATTTAGAGAAATTTGCTGTAAACTTGGATTTTTACTTGGAGATAGCTATATACTTTAAAATATTGAATTTCGATAATGAATTTTACATTTTAGTATTATAGCTAGAAAACCATAATAGTACGTATTAATTTGATATTAATAGAAAATGAAAAAAAAAAATTATTCTTCACTTAAGGTTAAATTAAAAATTCAGATCAATAATTTAATTACTATTTATGAACAAAAGGCAGAGTGTGGAATATTTTTTAAACTTGAACAAGAAAAATCACCTTTAGAAATTTTGGGAGTTCTAACTTTCTTAAAAGACCGTATTAAGAAATGGGGGAACACAAATTTCTTCAGTTATCATGGTAATTTATTTAGTAATGGTGAGGTCCTCGTGGTTGGAGCTAGGGGATTAGAGGAGGCTATAAGTATAATTATTTATATGTTACTCTCTAATAGTGTAGATAATGATAATGAAATAAATAAGCTGATTGAATTGTCTGGGTCTTCGCTTGATATTGAAAACTATTTAAGAAATGAGATCTCGAGTAATATGGAAATTGGATATCCAGATAATCCTAAAATGGAATTAGAAATAATTAGACATTTAAAAAGTATAATCCATGAGCAAAATAATAATAGACTTGAGGTATAATAGCCCAAAATCATATCTTTTTTTTAATATTTCGAGAAAAAAAGATTAGTATTATGAAAATAACAGGACCTAAAAATGTCAAAAACCAGTGTATCCCGAATAGAAATATTTCCATAACATATCCAGCAATTATAGGGGTTAACCCAAAACCCATTCCTACTAATACTTCGTTAATGGTGGCATATTTTGATGTATTTTCGGCAGTTCCATATTCGAGCATAATTTTCAATCCTACTCCATGAATTAATCCTAGAGCTAATCCAATAATTGTCGTAATAATAGAAATATACCATATATTTCCAATTACTGCAATTGTGAATCCAACAATACTGACAGCGATAACGCTTATTATCGAGGCTACTTTTCTACTATAGATCTTAATTGAATTTATCCATGTTAGACCTATAAGTTGCATTAATTGTATCCCACCTTGCACGATGTATGTAAGGTAAGAATACTCATTTGATAAAAGCTGTTTTACTAGAATTGGATATCCAAAAATAAAAATTGATTTTGATATTGTTAAAAACATTATACACACCCATGAAAATATAACAGGAAAAACAATCATAGGTGTTTTTGAATTTACTATCAAATCTTCTTTAAGATCTAAATGAGATAGAGGATCTTCAGATTGATAGATTAAGATTTCTTTCGATATACTTGGTTTTAATTCCTTTTTAATGAAGAAACTGACAGGGATTAATAGAAATGACAAAATGAATGAAATTATCATAGGAATAAAATCACCCCAAGAGAATGCCCAAAAAAAACCAACAAGAAGTCCACTAATAAAACCTATATTCCAAGAAAGATTAAAGAATGCAAAATTTTTTTTAGAGACCTTTGCACTGCTCACATTTTGCCACTTGCTTAATAGATTAAGACAATTTGGCCAAAAGAATCCCAGTGTCAATCCTAGTAAAACTCGACAAATAATTAAAAACCAAGCTTGGGGAAAAAGTATTTGAAGTCCAGTTAAAACGGGAGTTAAAAAAGAGGATAAAATAAGAGCATTTCTTATTCCTAAATATCTTTTAGTAATTATTTGGCCTACCATTGGAGCAAAGATATATGTAATTGCTCCTGCTGAAGAAATAAAACCAAGAGTACTTTCTCTGATACCTATATCATATAATAGATAATTTGCTAGAGCTCTTTCAAAGATAGAGACATAGAATAATCTAACAAAGGCTAAAAGAAAAATTGGCCAAGCAGAATAACTTTTTGAAGATTGCTTATTTAACATATTCGTTTAAATTAATTTTAAAGTAATAATGATTATTTATTTCCTTTAGCTGTTAAATTAAAAAGTAAAATAGTTCTCTCTTCAAATAGTTTTTTAAACAAAACTTTATAGGGGTTTGGCTTTTTTTTAGTTCTTTTTAATTCTTGGTATAAACATTGGAACTTTCTTCATATAATCCTCATATTCTTTACCAAATTCTTTTGTTAATTCTCTCTCTTCTTTCCAAGATATAAAAATATTCAATGCAATAACTATAGGGGTGGCAATTAAAGAAAAAAGAGCAGATAAGAGAATTGTAATTCCAATATGGGCTATAACTCCTCCAAAGTACTGAGGATGTCTAATTACAGAATATAATCCCGTGGAGATAACTTTTTCTGTTCTATGGGTTTCAGCTACCTTTAATGTTGTTTTTCTCACTCCTCCAATTCCAAACCATAAAGCTATTATCATAAAGGGAATTGATATGACAAGATGTATTAATGATATTGATAAATTTATAATCGGAATGAAAAATGTTAAGTTTTCAAAAAGAGGTATAATAAACCGAGGCTGAGGCGAAAGCCAAACTCCAAACCAAAATAAAAAAAATCCCCATCCAGATATAATGCCTAGGATATTGCCTATTTTAATGCCTTTTTCCTTTCCATATTTTTCTTGAAGTTTTAAATGTTCAACTGATAAAAAGTGAAGAATTACAATGAGACACATGCCTAATAACGAAATAAGAAACCAAACATACATATTTGCAAGCCTCTCATAAATTATTACATATAATTATACTTGATTATTACTATAATTTATATAGTTGGATTTTCAAACCATACTACTGAAATAAATACAAATCTTTGCTTTATCTTTTTCCACAAAATAATTACACTTTTCATGATTTCAATCTCTCTATTAATTAGATTGAATACACAATAATTAATGGTAGAATTGTCTTAACTTATTTATAATCTTTTTTAGGATAAACTTATTATTATTTGTTCCTTAAAAATCTTAATTGGTACAATTTTGACCGAATGTATATAATAATATGGTTGTATCAATGGGAAAAGGAACTGTAAAATGGTTTGATAAAAAAAAAGGCTATGGCTTTATTACTCCAGATGATGGATCTGCTGACATATTTGTTCATTATTCTGCTATTCAAGGTGATACGGAGGAATTTAAGATTGTTTATGAAGGAGATATAGTAGAATATCAAATTACAGAGGGAAAAAAGGGACCACAAGCTAGTAATGTCACAATAGTTCAAAAAGGACCGCGGAAAAATACTCGTAGCCGAAAATCTTTTTATTAATTAGTTAGTTCATTAATTAAAAAAAGAAAAATGGGATAAATACAAGGAATTTTGGAAGATATGAAATATATGAAAATGAGTTTTTGGACTTAGATTTAATAGTATTTTAAATCTTACAGATTCCCTTTTTTTTATTTTTTAGTATTTGGTTTTCAAAAACATAGAATTAAGTTTCCTTCTTCTAGAAAAATCATATTTTGTATGTCTCATAATCTTTTAGTTGAATAACATTATCAAATTCTTTATTAAACCATTCGGGATTATCAGTATGTACAGGGATTATGACATCAGGGTCAATAATTTCGATTGCTTTAATTAAATCAGATTTTGAGGCATGACCTGATGCATGATAGCCCTCCATAAACTTAGGTTTAAATCGATCACCTTCTTCAATTATTTCAAAACCAAATATTTGAAGGTTAAGATGTTCTAACCAGTTGTGTAACCTGATAAAGTCGAACTCACTCTCTTCCTCGAAAGCCTCAGAGGAAGAATATATATAGGTCCCTTGATCTGGTTGAATGTCTAATAGATTTTTCAAATCAAATAAGGAAAAACAAATAATGTAATTATCTTGTTGCTTAGAGATTTCAGTTGGATCGATATATGTTATTTCGGAATCTTCATTCAGAAGTGATTTTTCCCAATTTTGTGTAACACTTTTCAATTCCCTATATACCAAGAGATTTTCTAGTTTTTTTACACTTTCAGCCTTTTCAAGTGCATTAAGAAGATATATATCCTTGGCTGTGACAACAAGAGATCTTCCTATTTTTTTTGCTATTTGGTTAAATATTTCTAATCTTTCAAAATTACGGGCTGTAAAATCCGCTATTATTAATCCTTTTGCCTCTTCAGCTACTTTTAAGCAATTTTTATAAACTATTTCTTCTGATTCATCAATATCTTCTCTAGCAGCTCTAGTTCCTTCAATTATAAGAACAGAAGCATCTTTTGCATTCCTAAAAAATACTTCGCTTTTTTTCCCTTGTTTTCCGTGCAAACGAAAATCTCCCGTGTATGCAATAATGTTGTTTCCATAAATTATATAAGCCGTTGCTCCATAAATAGAATGGTCTACTTCAAATGCTTTTATTTGCATATCAAAGGTTCCATTCTTGATATTGGAAATTGTCCCTTCTATGAATTCTTTTCTGGATTTAACGCATTTAGAAAAAAAATCTTCAAATGGTTCTGTAAAATCATCAATACATATCAAATCTCTACATATTTCTTTACGTCTGTCCGTTTCTAAAACTCTTCCATTAACTTTTGGTATTTTAGGTGAATAATATGCAACATCAGAACCAAGCTTAGCAGAAGTAGTATCTAGCATAGCTTTAAGCAATAATAATGTAGTAGCCGAACTTATAATAGGATAAGCTGGATTTAATAATCCTATATTTCCGCAATGATCCATATGGGCATGAGTGACCACTACTGCTTCTACATTTAAAGATCGGAAAAGAGATATATCCAAATCTGATGGAATTAAATCTTTTCGATAGATATCGAGTTTGGGAATTAAATTTAGGTTGACTAGATCATAGATTCCCCTTGAAGTTCTTGGGAGTAGATATTCTTGAAAAAAATAACTATATTTTTTAAAATTCATTCCAAAATCAAGAAATACTCCTTTAGTATTTTCTTCTAAAAATATTTTATTTCCCCCAATAGTATCATTACCGTCAAATATTTGTATCGAAGTCATCTTTAAACCAAGACATTTAGAGTAATTTTTTTTTTTATGAAATAATTATAAGGAGTTATAATTCAAAGACTACTTTATTAGAATTTTATAGAAATTATATAAAGCTAACAGTCTTTTATTATGTGAATTAGTTTAATAGCCTTTTTTATAATTTTTATTAACGTTATAAGAAATTATAATTTTAATTCAAAAAATTTTGCATTCTCAAATGGATTATATCGATATGGTGCGATTTCTTTGAACCCTAAAGAGAGATAGAGATTTACTGCTTCCTTCATAAAAGGTAAAGTATCTAAACGCATAGATTTGTATCTAAGTTCTTTTGCTCTCCTTATAATTGATTTTGATAACTCCAAGCCAATTTTTTTTCTTCGAAATTCTGGGCGAACATAAAGACGCTTCATTTCACATATATCGTGTTCAAACTTTCTTAAACCTACACATCCAGCTAACTTATTTTCAGTATAGGCCAATAAAAGACATCCTTTTGGCAAAAGATACGGTAGTGGAAGCCACTTTAATTCAAGATCAAAATTTTGAAAATTTAAATCAATATCAAGAGATTTTTGATATTCAATAAAAAGTTCACGAGCTTGATTACTTAAATCTTTACCATGTACTTCTCTGATTAGTATCATAATTAGAAATTAAAGATATTGATAACAGATAGTTAATTGGTCTATTAATAAGATAAGCTTCCTTTAAATTAAAAAAGAATACTTTAAATAAGAATTATCAATAGGAAAAATAATGAATCAAAATATCCATAAAAATCCTACTAACCATTCTAAATGGCTTGAATTTGTAATATTTTTGCTATTTTTATTAGGTCCTTTGACTGGTAATATTATCAATGTTTTATTTGGAGTTCTTTCTTCATATTTCCAAGTTACACCTGATAACATATTAGTTGCTATTCCTGCTTTTATGTTCCCGTTTGCTATAACACAACTTTTTTCTGGGGCAATATCAGATGTTAAGGGTAGAATTCCTATATTAATTATAGGATTGGCTTTATTTGGGATTGCTATGTTAATGGCAGCAATATCCTTTAACTTAGTCATATATATAATTGCAAATGTAATAGGAGGAATAGGTTTTGGATTCATTAACCCTGTTCTTATAGCTTTGATGACAGATGTTAGCCCTCCGCAAAATATAGCTAAAAAGATGGGTTATCTTGCAGCTAGTGCGAATTTAGGGGTTGGATTAGGTCCTTTAATTGCATCCCAAATGATTTTGATAGGTTGGCAATCAATCTATGTATTGTTTGTAGGAATAACTCTTTTTTGTTTAATCTACTTTATCTTAGTTAAAAGACCTCCTCAAAATATTAGCGGGGAATCTGGAATCCATGCCTTTTTATCTCAGCTTTCAGAAGAATGGCGTCGGTTTACAGTTATACTAATGATATTATCTGCATTCTTAATTTCACATACTTATATAGCAATAAATATCTGGACGTCCAAGACCCTTTCACAAGCACATGTTTTAAATGAAACCATAATAGGTACAATTCTGGGTTTAGCAGGTGTTGGTGCAGCTATAACCGGAGTTTTAACTGGTCTTATGATCAAAAGAAAAAGTGCCAAATTTCCATTATTAATAGGTTCGTTGATTTTACTTTCCTCAATTGCTATTTTGTTAATTATTGGGGATATAACAAATCCCAATCGTTTTATATATTTAGCAATAGGCTGGATCTTGGCAGGATTTTCTGGAGGGATACTTTTTACTTCAATAACTTTTTATAGCCAAGTTCTATCTCCTCAACGGCGTGGAGCTTTGGCGGGATCATTGACTGCAAGCTATTTTACAGGTATTGCCTTAGTTCCAATAACACTTACTCCATTTTCTGATATTTATGGTATTACTGGAGTATATCTGGCTATATTGATTGCATCTATTTTTTTTATAATTGTTACATTTCTATTATATATTTATTCTAAACGTTTTATTTTAGAAAAAAGTAAAACTCCAAACTGATTACATATTCTTCTTAATCCTATTTCAAAATAATGAATTTTTATATTACTTGAATTTCTTTTTTAGACGCTTTTCTTTTGTTTCTAAAGATTCTTTCTCGTTTCGTAAAATTCTAAAGACATTCTTTTTTTTTTCATTAACCTTAAGAGCCTTTTCTATTTCTTCTTCTAATTCATCATCAGAGATGTCTTTATTGTTCATGAGTTTTAAAAATAAAAAGATAATTTATATTTTACTTATCGCTTTAAGATTTTACCATTATTAGCATCATTTTAAACTTCTCTATGGCCATTAATGCATGTGGCTCATTAGCCGGCATAATAATCATTTTACCACTATTTAATACAAATTTTTCATTTGAAATTGTTATCTCTCCTTCTCCATCAAATACATATACAAGAGCATCAAACGGAGCAGTGTGCTCACTTAAACTTTCTCCTTTATCAAAGGAAAATAATGTTACTGTTCCAACATCTTTATTGATTAAAGCTCGGCTAACTATAGACCCCTCTTGATAATCAAGTAAGGATTCTAAATTCAAAATTTCTTTTTTAATAGTTTTATCACTCACTTAATTGTAATTTTGATTAATTAATTCAATTATAAAAATGATAAAGAAGATTTTAATTTAAAATTGAAGCTGAACATGTTAGAAGAAATAATTTTTAAGTTTTAATCTTGAAATATTATGAATCTAATATAGATTTTTATTGCCTTTTTTAAAATTCCGTCGGTAATTTCCACTCTCTTCCACATTCACCGCACTTGTATTTCTTTCCGTAAAGTTTTGGATAAGTGCTTATTATATGTGTTCTATCTATGTTTTCATGAATCAAAGCTTTATTATTATTCCCGCATATAGGGCATTCTCTTCTTGATATTCCTTCTACTATAGGTCCTTTTCCCATTTCAAGTGGGACTGTATTTTGAGAAAAACTGGTATCTGAAACAGTTATTACTTCTTCCATTTCTGGTAACTCTGTTTCATATTGAACTTCAGGGATTCTAATTTCTTTAATTGGTTCATGAGGTCCTAGAAGTATTTTATTTTCCTCTTCTAATTCCACAATTTTCATTTTTAAACTTTCATTCTCATTTCTCAATCCCTTAATTATATTTTCATATTCAATGGGTGTTAGAGCCTTTCTATCAATATTTTCGTGACTCATCTTCTTATAAATATAATTTTATTTCAAAGATATTAGTAAATATTCCCTAACAATATAATAAAATACATATTAAAAAGCTTGAGCAATCTGAAATATTACGAATAAACAAAAAAAGATTTTTAAACTTATAATTTATTTAATTCTATAATATTAGACTCATCTTTTGAGAGAGTGTAATGCAATTATTTAATATAAATGATAAAGGAGAATTAGTAAAGTTAGATAGATTAATTTTTGAGGAAAATCATGTATATCTTGTAGATGACGAGGAAAAGAATACAATTTATATTTGGGTTGGATTGGAAGTTCCTCAATCGAAAAAAGATATTACTGCCGATATTGCAAGAAAAATTGATAAAGAACGTGGTGGATCCATAAAAATCCTTATCATGAAGCAGAAAAGAGAATATGGATCTTTTCTAGCAATGATGCACAATCTAGAAAAGGGGCTTATACCAGGAAAATCAATTGAGCGAAGACCAGAATTTGTATTTGAAACACGTCCGGAAAGGATTAAGTCTGTTGGTCTTAATGGAATCCCAGAAGAGAGAGAAGTAGATATGGAAACGAGAATAGTGCAATGGTTTGAACAAATTAAAGCACATCGAAAGATTGAACTCCCTACAGGAGAACATGAAATCGCTGAAACTGTCAAATTTATTAAGTTCGAGCGGCCTATCATAGAACTAAAAGTAAAGAGTGAACCTCTCGTGGAAAAAATTCCTAAGACGCAAATAATCGAGGAAGAACCAGAAATAATTCCTCTTAAAACTCAAATTAAAGAAGCTGCATATTATCTTTCTCTAAAAGGATATACATACGATGAATTATGCTGGATTTTGGCTGAGAAAATTCAGAAGATTAATCTTAAGATGCCTTCTATTGAAGATATTAGACAAAAAGCAGAACAAGTATTCAATTCCAGCTGTACTTATGATGAATTATGTTGGTTAAACTCAGAGATGGATATTTTAACCAAAAACCGTTTTCTTGAAAAGGAAAAAAAAACAATTGAATATTAAAAATTGGTTAAAGAATTCCAATTTAATATCTTTTGATACTAATTTAAAATTAGGAAAGAATATCCTTGTATATTTGAACTTTTTTGAATAAAAAGCCTAGTCAATTTTAAATACTTAATTTGATTTCTTCTACAAAACTTTAACAAAATTAAGTGATATTTCAATGGAAGATAGTAATGAATCAAGTGATGAAGTATTCTGGAAAAATAAAATAAAGGAATATTTTAAGACATTTATTGTTATCATTGTTGCTGGAGTAGTAGCAATTATAGGGGCAGTTTTAGTGTTCTTTTGGTTTATGTACACATCTCCTATCGGTGGACAGGGTTTATGGACTTTGGATGAATGGACATTAATGCATCTTTTATGTTTCGGTATTCTAATCCTTCTATGGGAATTATTATTTGTAGGATTACCTACTGCATTATTCTTTGGTGTAGGGGGATATATCTGGTGGAGTAGATTACCAGAAGAAAAAAAGCAAGAATTTAGAGGCAGAGAAAAGAAAAAAACACATAGAGCTAGAGACGCGGGTAGTGGTGGAGGTGGTGGATTTTTCCTATTCATTGTATATTGTATTTATATGGCGATTCTAGGATATTACGACGTACCATTTGGTACTTATCGATACAGCTTTTGGATCGAACACTGGTTCTTTATGATAGCTTGGATATTAATTGTTTTAGGAATTCCTGCTTGTCTCATTCTACTTATTGTTTATCTGACAGTATGGCGTAAGAGAAAAAAATAATATAATTACTCTTTTTTTTTTTATTTTCAAAACTTTGATTTTAATAAATTAAGTTAAGAAGGATTAAGTTAAAAAGAAATAATGGAAATTAAATTTTAGGTTGAAATGATTTCTTTTTCAGTAAATTGAGAATTATTTCGGCTTCTTTTGCGTAAAAACCCTTTCTTATAGTAAGTAGGTCAGTTACTGTGAAATAATCTATGTTTTTCTTTTTCATTATTGCTTTAGCTCGATTTACCATTGATTTTTCATCAGATTTTAATTTAACATCTTGTTTAACAATCTGCAATGGATATATCAATGATGTTTGCAAATGTAATTCTAGTAAATCTCTTATTCCAATAAAAGCAGCTGTGTTTCCTTTGAAGTTTTCAATTTGCTTTCCATATTTATTATCAATCTCATATGATAGATCTCTTATCGATTCTAAGAAATCTTGAGAAGGACTTTCTTTCATGATCAGTAGAATCCTGAAGCTTTTAAATTCTGACATTAATATTTTAGATTTGTGATATTCCAACTTAATGGTTTGAGATTGCTCATCAGCACCAGTAAGTTCAATTCCAAAAGTTCGAATTGCTTCCAAAAAGCCTGTTATTAAGGCGGCATCTATAGTTTTACTGGCTAAGATTTGTTCATAAACATTTAATCCTGAATTTTTGTGGATTATTATAAAATATTCAAGGTTCAATACATCCATATATTTATTAAATATTTTTTGTCTGTGTGCTTCATGTTTCCTTTTTGAATTCTTAACCATTTTATATGTAGTAAAACTAAATAGTGAGATAAACGCAATTATTCCAATAATTAGAACTAATAGCATGGGATCTAATACAAATGGGACAGTTATTTCAAAATCTTGAGTAATTACTCCCGCTGCAGTTGCATTATACCAAAAGACATAAGCTTTATAACTTCCCGCATAGGGATGACTTGAAAGTTGATAGCTCAGTATTAAATCTTCTGTCTCAATATGTTCCAATGTATATACAACATCTGGTTGAGTGGGAAAATCTAAAGGATTAATTAACCTAAAGGTTAAATTTCCAGGGAATATTGGGGCAATAACAGAAAATAAAATCTCTTGACCGGGACCGAATTCAGTTTTAGGTATGTTTAAAGAAAGCATGATGTTAGACGAATTTGCAGTTATCCGCCATTCTGCTCCTTCTAAAATCATGTTATCTGGGATAGATATAAAATGATTTGTTTCATTTATAATAGTTTGCGAGGATATATCCTCCCAACCACCTCCAATATCCCTAAATACATTTAGATTATACCACCCTACAGGATATATAAATTTGATTGAATAATTACTAAAAGCCCTCTGAATATCAGGTTCAAGAGTCCAGATATTTGTTAGACCTTCCTGAATTAAAACATTTCCGTCTGAAATCAAAAAATTTCGCAGTTTGACATTATAGCTTAGATTAAATAATAACTCAATTGAACGATTATTAAAGATTGGAATATGAAAAATTGTGTTATTTGGAGAAATAAGTTCATTAACGGTGAGAGTTCCATTTTCACTAATGGGGTATAGCAAACCTTCAATTTCTAAAGTCATATTTATATCTTCAGGAGTAAATGATCGATCAACTCTTTGAATTAATTTATATAATAAAGGCTCTCCTGTTGCTTCAAGATTCCATTTTGAACCATCGTATTTGGATGTATGTAAATCTATATGAATAGAATTGGAATCATTATAATACCAATAATAAGCCGTTTTTTCAGCCGGAACTAATTGTGAACCATTTATATTAAGGTAATATTGCCCCGGAACAAGAGAAATTTCATTTTCAAAAGCTTGAAGGTACCAAAGAGGAACAGTAGAAATATTTAGTGAGGTGGATCTCATTATGTTCGAATCCGGCGTGTTTGTTGCACCATCATACCCTGTTAATTGAAAGTTTACTGGTATAGAAGGAGTCTGTGTACTTCTATAACCAAATACATAGGCACCGAAGAGAATTGTTGGCTCTGTAATATTCACTTGTACACCCCACCCCTTTATTCCATTTCCTACTGTCATTTTATAACTGCCGTCACTCGAATCCTCAATAGTTTTAATTTCCTTTCCTAGCTTAATATCTGTGAAATTCATCTCCATTTCAGTTATATTCCATGAGTTAGATGGTAATGGAATATCAATGGAACTAATACTTTCATTATAATTTGGATACTCTGAAAATTCAGTAATTAAAAATTCTGAATGTGGATTTAATGTATTACCATTTGCTTGAGCATAAGAAAATTGAGGTAAAGCTAAAACATTTATAATTGAAATTGATAATAATATAAGTATAATTTTAATAAACTTCCTATCGAATATGTTTTTCATTTTATAATTCCCCTGGAAATTGATGTAATATAATTCTAGATAATTATAATGGTAATCTTAAATCGATTATTTAAATTTTAATTGAATAATTTAAAAGTACCTAAATATCTCATATATATCATTATTTAACTGAATTTAAGTATTAAAAAAAAAATCTATTTAAAAAGTATTTAGGTATAGTTTTGCCCAATTTTTACAATTATGTAGTACAGGGAATGATGAATTATTCTATAACTTGAAAGATTTTTTTTTCAATCAGATCAAGGATGCTTTCTAAATCTTTAGGACTACATTCTTTTTCAGGTAATAAAGATGACATATAAAAAGAGTCTGTATTTTTTGTTTTCATATAAGAAATTGCCTTATTAATTAGTACTCTTTCGCTTGGGCTTATTCTGATTTTTTCTAATAGTTCTATTTTTGCTAGTTTCATTGGATAAGTTAGAGAAGTACTAAGGTGGTGTTTAAGTAGCTTTTCAATTGATTTAAAAGGTTTAATATCTCCAGTGAAGGTATCAACTAATGGACCATAATATTTATAGAGATCGTAAGCCAAGTCTTCAAGTGAATATAAGAAATTTGAGGAGGGCGCCTCTTTCATAATTAAAATAAGTCTAAGGTTTACAAATTCAGTCATAATAATAATTGAATCTTTATATTCTAATTTGATAGTCTGAGAACTATCTTCAATCTTGATCAATTCAATTCCAAAAGAATGTATTGCTTGTAGAAATCCCGAAATCATAGCAGCATCAATTTCTTTTTTTGCGAATTGTTGTTGATAAACGTTTATACCAGATCTTTTTTCTGAGACAATAATGTAATCTAAATTCAAAACATCCATGCACTTATTATAAAGTTTTTCAGCTTCTTCTATCTTTCTAATCCTATACTTTTTAATATATCGATAAGACAACACTCCTGCAGTAGTCCCTGTAATTGAAATTATGACTCCTATAACGATCCAAATAGGATCTATAGTGAAGGGAGGTAGAGGAACATTAACTTCAAACTCCTGAATTTGAACACCACCGTCAGTCATGTTATTCCAATAAATTATTATAGTATAAGTACCATCACGTGAATTTGTAGGAATTATATAATCAAACCGAATTTCTCCAGCAACATGTTCTTTTATTTCTATTGGTTGATCATAACCAATACCTAATGGATTTATATTGTAGAATGTTAAGTTACCTTCATTAAGAGGAGCAATAACAAAAAATTGTAATAATTGCCCTGGTGCCCAGTCTAAAGCATCAAGATTTATGTTAAAATCAATATTTGGAGAATTTGCTGTTATTTTCCATTCATTTCCATTTTTTATTGTATTATTAGTAATAATTAGTGAATTTTCATCAAATTGTATTTCTGAAGTTTTATTTTCCCAAAATACTCCTGATTTTTGTAAAATGGAAAAATTATACCAATTGTTTGGATAAATGAATTGAATCAATTGATAATCAAAAAATCTTTCGATAATAACAGGTAAAATCCAAGCATTTGGGGATTCTTCATTTACTAATCCTGAACCAAACGAATTTAATTGAGATTCAAATTTAAAAGTATAACTTAAATTAAAGATTAAATTAATTGAACTATTGTGGTTAATGGGAATTGTTATATTATGATCACTTGGAATAACATATACACTTTCATTTAAATAACCACTTCCAAGAACAGGTCCATCTGAAATTGGATAATGAGTACCATCTATATCAGCAGTCATATTAATTTCTTCTGGAGAAAATTTACCAAGTATTTTTTGATCTAATTTGTAATGAAGAGGTTCTCCTGTAATTCCGGAGACCCAACTCCCATCCCATTCGGAGGTATATAAATTGGTAACTTCCGGATTATTGTTAAAATACCAGTAATATTTACCACCCTCTTGTGGAAGCATGGCGATCCCATTCATTACTAAATAATAATTTCCGGGATTAAGATAAATTGGTGCAGAAAAATTTTGAATATGCCATTTTAATTCACTTGTTATATTTATTTCTGTGGATCCATAAATGGTACTATTTGGTCGGTTAAGTCCTGAATCATATCCATTAATTTGAATAATTACAGTTGTAGTAGTAAAGCTACTCGCCTCATACCCGTAAATATGTACTCCATAAATATTGGTAGGCTTAGTAATGATTATTTGCACTGCTAATCCTTTTCTACCTTTATATAAATCTTTGGTTCCAAATCCTTGAGTTTCTATATCTTTAATTTCCCGTTTGGATTGAATATTAGTAAAATTTAATTCTATATCAGTTAAATTCCAATTTTCAGACGGTAATGAAAAATCAATTGAACTAATGTTTTGCATTTCTGCGTTAGTCTCTCCAAATTCTAACAATTCAAACTTAGAATATACTGTGAAATGATCTCCGTTAGCTTGAGCTCTTGAAAAAGGTATAAAATTATTTGAAATTAGAGAAAGAATGATAAAAATAAAGATAATGATGATAAGTCTATTTTGCCTATTTATCTTTTCGAACATTAACCCTGAATAACCTTAAATTATATTAAAATTATAATAACATTCTAGTATATTTATATTCATCTTTCGGTTTTATACCTTTTAAAATTGAATATTATAAAAAATTAGTTAAAAAGTTAATTAAAAAATAAAAAAAGAAATTAAGGTTTAAGTAGACGTTTTTCTCCAATTGCTGTTATTGTTTTATCTTTCGGTTCTGGTACAAATCGAAGCACAATAAATATTCCAATGAATGCTATTAGACTTAGGAGCATTCCAGTACCTAGAGCTTGAAGAGATTCATACGGATTACTAAAAGGGTCCGCACTAAATGGATTTAACGCATCAGAAATTACCCCAACAATAAATCCGCCCAATCCTAAGCCTCGCGCAACAGAAAATATTATTGAATTTGCAGAAGCTCTTATTTCAGTGTCATACAATTCAGATGACCAAACACCAAAAATTCCATGAAGCCCAAATCCAAGTGTAATAAATACTGATGATACAAGTAGCATGTTATCATTGAAGAGGAGTTTTGTAAAAACTGCAAATAAAACTCCACCAAATATACCTATTATGTTATCAATAAGAAACGCTTTCTTTCTGCCTATATAATCACTTAAAAACCCAAAGAAAAATAGTCCTAGGGCTGCTATCGCCATAAGAACTAACATGAAAAGTCTTGAAGCACTTGTATAGTTAGTAACTCCTGCATTAGCAAATAAGTATTGAAAGAAAGTTGGTGCAAAATCTACTAAAGCATGATAGGCTAATTCAGCTAACCAAAAAAGCAAAATTAATAAGAGAGTTAACTTTAACCATCTCTTACTAAATAATTCCTTAACTCGTATCTTTTGTTTAATTTTCTTTTCCTTCACTATTTGATCATACTCTGACCAAATAGCAGATTCGGGTAACGCAAACCAAAAGAGGAATAAAAAGGGAATTGGAAAAAGGGCAGTTAAGAAACAAAATTGCCATTGACTTATCAATAATGTTGTGACAATCGCTCCAATATATCCTATTACAAATGTTGAGTGTACTAAGCCCCCTGCTGCACCCCTTCTTTTAGATGAAAAATGTTCAGAAATTAGAGAAAATGAAAGACCCCAACTAACTCCAAGACCCGATATCATCCTCATTATGGCAAAGAGGATAAATTGATTAGAAGGGACTAATGAAGTTAGAGAAGAAAATACAGCATCCCAGGCTATAGAGAGAATGAGTGCTTTTTTTCTACCGAAGCGGTCTCCAAGTTCGCCGAATAATATCGCACCGGGTACTGTAAAAACAAACTGCAATGAAATCACAAGCCCAATTGCTGCATCTTCTACTCCAAAAAATGCTTTTAATTGAGGAGCCAATAGAGTAATCATAACTAATGAATAACCATCATGCATCCAAGCAATAAATGCTGCTAATAGTATTACAAATGTTGTAAATTTGGTAATTTTCTTAACATTTTCCAAATGAATCACATTTATTTATTTAATTAGAATTTGAGTAGATAAATATTAAACACAGAAATATTTAAAGTTTCAATAAAAATTTGAATTATTGATGAAATTTTAGGTACCAGCAATTCTCTTAGGGAATTTTGTTTGGGCTTTAAGGTTTTCTTGTAATAATTTATTAATTAATTCAAATCTCTTTTCCTTAAAATGATTATCAAACCATAAGTTATTTAGTTCAAAGGGATCAGTTTTTATATCATAAAGATCACCGAAATCATTTAAACCCCTATAAACAGTTAATTTATAATCTTTTGTAATTAAATGCCTTAATCTTGCATTCATTATGCCAATTTCTTCATCAATTTCGATTAAACAACAATCTCTTGGTTGCTTTTTTAAGCTTTCAGGTTCTTTTAAAACAGGAGTCATATCACATCCTTGCATATCTGGTGGTTGTTGACTTCCTTTTATGCCCAGAAGATTTAAGATAGTTTTTGGATAATCAATAGAACTCATTAAAGCATCTGTAATTCCAGATTTTGTAATTCTTGGTACTCTCCATATCATAGGGACACGAAAAACACCAATACAAGGTGAGGGTCCCTTAAATAGCAAACCGTGTTCGCCCATAAAATCACCATGATCACTGGTAAAAATTACTATTGTATTATCTGCATACCCTAATCTTTCTAATGCTGCTAAAATCTGACCTACACAATCATCAATTAATGATATAGTTCCATATGTGTAAGCTGTAAACCTTTTTGCTTCTTCTTCCGTTGTTTCTCTCAACATAGCTCCAGGCATTATATTAATATAAGGTGCTAAGAATGGATGGGATCGTAAGTTTTTAAAGTTGCCAAAATTTTTAGGTATTTCGATATCTTCAGCTTTATACATATCCATATATTTTCCTGGTGGCCAAACTGGTTGATGTGGGTCAGGAAAAGAACAGTGAATATAGAATGGCTTTTTTCCATAATCTCCTTTTGAATGCCTTTCTAAAAAAGCAATCGTTCGGTCTGTTACATAAGCACTCGAATATAGTTCTACTGGTAATTCATGTTCAGTAAACACAGAAAAAAAATTGTCTAAGTTTTTCCATCTTTCATTCATCTTTTTTGCAAGTTTAGGAGATCTTTCTTCCAACCATCCTAAGTAATGCCCACATAAACATGCTCCATGACCCAAAACGGTTTCAACCTCTTGATATCCATAATACGGAATAGGAAAGTTTTCACCCACAATATTATTTCGTCTGGTAGGGAATACCCAATCTTGAAAATTTTCAGAAGATTGGTAATAGGATTTGTATGCAGCCACATTAAATTGATAGTGTAATTTTCCAAACGCTGCAGTGTACCATCCTTTTTTAACAAGTGTTTGAGTTATAGTGGGAATGTTTTTAGATAATATCATTCCATTACTTCTTACACCATGTACATTTGGATACAATCCTGTTAATAAAGTTGCTCTATTTGGCATACATGTAGGATTTGTACAGAAAGCATTAGTAAAGTGTACACCTTCACTTGATAATCGATCTATATTGGGGGTCTTTAAAATAGGGTTTCCAGAACATCCCATGTGATCATATCTTTGTTGATCAGTTATTATAAATAATACATTCATTTTTTCACTCATAATAATCATTTAGAATTATCTATGTTTAAAAATCAACTCTTAAATTTATTTAAGAAAGATTCTTTTAATAATTATTATGTTCCTGCTATTCTTTTAGGATATGGAGTTTGGGCTTTAAGATTTTCATGTAATAATTTACTTATTAGTTCAAATCGTTTATCTTTAAGACTTTCATTATGCCACAAATTTTCTAATTCATGAGGATCGTTTTTTCTATCGTAGATATCACCAAAATTACTTAAACTAGAATAAACAGTTAATTTATAATCTTTTGTTATTAAATGACGTAATCTAGCTTCAAAAGGTCCAATTTCCTCATCATTTTCTATCAATATGCAATCTCTTACTTCTTTATCTGAATTTTCTAATATAGGTGTTATATCATATCCTTGCATATCAGGAGGTTGATGACGTTCAGGAACGTCTAAAAGATTCAATATTGTCTTTGGGTAATCAATTGAGCTTACTAATGATTTAGAGACACTTGATTTTGTTAATCCCGGTACTTTCCAAATTAAAGGAAGTTGTAAAACACCATTAAAAGGACAAGGACCCTTGTATAAAAGGCTGTGTTCCCCCATTAAATCTCCATGATCGCTCATAAAAACCACAATAGTATTGTCTAAAATTCCTAATTTCTCCATTGAAGCCAAAATTAAACCAATACTATAATCTACATATGTTATTGCAGCATAAGTTAATCTTATTATATTTAGGACTTCTTCCTCTGTAGATTCACGTAGGAATTGCTTTCTAAAGGGAGGATTTCTTAAATGATAGCCCATAAAATCATGGTTATATAAGTTTTTAATATTATTGAAATTAGCAGGAAGCTCTATGTCTTTTATTTTATACATATCTTGATAGTGTTTTGGTGGATATAGTGGATAATGGGGATCAGGAAAGGAACAATGTAGATAGAAAGGTTTATCTCCATAATCTCCTTTTGAATACCTTTCTAGGAATGCTAAAGTTCTTTCAGTAACCCAAGTTGTATTATATAATTCTTCAGGAATTGGATCACAGAAAAGACTAAAAAGATTATCATAGTTTTGAACCCTAACTTTCATATCTTCAGCTATTTGAGGAGCTTTTTCCTCCAACCATCCTGTATAATGTCCAGCACATACAGAACCATTTCCAGAGATAACTTCAACTTCCTCATATCCATAATAAGGTAAAGGAAAATTATCTCTAACTGGATAACTGTTATCTCTGTTTAGAACCCAGTCTGTTAAACTTTCAGCTGATCTACTCTTATGTTTAAATGGAGCTAACCAATATTGATGATGGACTTTGCCAATAGCTGCTGTATACCATCCCCTTTTACGAAGAGTTTGAATGATTGTAGGAAGATCCTTTCTTAGATTTATTCCATTACTTCTAACACCATGAACATTTGGATATACTCCTGTAATTAAAGTTGCTCTATTTGGCATACAGATGGGGTTATTACAAAAATGATTCGTAAATCTAACACCCTCAGCAGCTAATTTATCAAGATTAGGAGTTTTAACTATTGTATTACCTGCACAACCCATATGGTCTGCACGCATTGCATCAGTTATGATAAATAGAACATTTAATTTTTCATTCATGCCTTTCAAAACTTGTCATATAATCTAAGATGATATTTTTCTATTAAATAACAGCTTTATTATATCAATACTACTTTTAGGAATATATAACTATTGTATAACTTCTTGAAGAATTAGACTTAATTATCAAACTATAAGAAAAACACTTTCAAGCTTATTTATGGTTTATAATGATATTCCTTTTTTCTAACTCTTTCTTTACTTTATCAAGATTTAAGTCTGGACAACCTTCAGGTGGAAATACTCCATGAGAGGTGATATCTTTATTTAAAATCATTTGAGCCGTAATTGAAGCTGGTACTGAAGTGAGTTTTGCTACTTCTCCTATAACTGAGTATGATAAATGAACATTTTTCTGGTTTTTCAAACCAATAACATCAGTTCTGAATGAAGATACTATCTCTCTCTCTTCAACTTTCCCTGTTATTAGTGGAAGAATCTTCAAAAAGAATTTACAAACTAACTTCATAATTATTTCATGTTTATTTATTATTATTTTGTCTAGTGTTTTGGTCAATAAAATATCTGATTCTGGAAGTATACCACCCTTACAAATTGCTTCCTCCGTTTCTACATAGAGCGGGAGCGTTACGGGTTCAGGATGCCCAACAAAATATAATGGAACTGATCCTAAGGGAGCAGGAAATTTAATAATCTCCCTATCACTTAAAGCTTTGATATTTTTCCATTCTCCATTAATAAATTGTGGAACTTTTCCCATAGCAATATGAGCCCAATGTGCTAACTGCCCAAAACCAATTGTCTCACCACTATCTTCAAACCATAATACTCTTATAGATTCAACTTTATCTAATTGATTTGCCCCCATTTTTGCCATGAGATTCGTCAGTCCTGGTGAAGCTCCTGAATTAATAAGAAAAGTTAAGTCTTCACGTTCTGCATATTTATTTATTTTTAAAAATGCTCGAGTAGCATCATGATCATCGCAAATGTCAACATAATTTATCCCAGCTTGGATTGCTGCTCGTGGGATCCAATCTTTAAACATAAAATACGGCCCAACATTGTTTACCACTAATTTATGATCTTTAAGAATTTCGATCAATCTTTCAAAATCCATAATATCTAATTTTTGAAAGGTGGCTCTTGACCCTAACTTCTCTGAGAGCTTTATGCCTTCGAATTCCCTTAGATCCACTAAAGTAACATTGAATCCACTCTTTACAAGATCAAAAGCAATATATCTGCCAATTTCTCCACATGCTCCTAAAATGATAATACTCATTAACTAACCTCATTTCTAATTGATATTTTCTTAAATATTTTAATTATCTGTTTAAAAAATAAATCTAATGTTAAAAATAACAAACCTATGGCAATTTCTACAAGTACACCTAAAATAACTAAAATTTTTAGTATTTTTTTAAAATTCATAATTTTCTTTTAATTTCTCTTTCCTTTTAACAATTTTTAAGTGGTGACATAAATCCTCCAGCATTTCTTTCTGTTAGTGGAATCATTGAATCACATTCTTTAATTTGAACTTTTTGGTCGAAGAAGAATTGACCTATTTTTTCTGCTTTAGAGTGTAGTTCATCAATCAGATTTTTTTCTATTGAATGAAATAAATGATATTTAACTAGATGTTCCGGTTTTTCCTCTGTATCCCAGACCCCAATAGCAATTCCATCAAGAAATATTGTTGCTGCGACATTTCCGGAACGATCAAAAATCTTAGTATAATTATTAGCATTAACATATCTATCTCTATACTTATATCCCATTGGGTAAGAATCGAGTTCGGGTAATAATGATAATGATGGTTTATCTACATTAATTAGATTTTGCATTATTTCAATATCCGAATTAATTATCAAAAAATTCCCTTTAAGGGATGATATTTTTATTTTATTGAGATCTTGTTCAATATTGGTTAAACCTTCTCTAATTTCTGTTTTAGTTAAACCAGTCCACCAAGACAGATCATCCTCGGAAGCCGGTCCATAGGTTTTCAAATATTTTTCTAGTAAATTTGAGATTGCATGCTTTTCATTTTCAACTGTTAAATTAATATTAGGGAAATAATCTTTGAATAAGGCATATTTATTTCGTCGATCTTTCCAATTCTTTATTGGTTGCCCCCTTATTAATAATCCATAATCGCACATTAAATGAATAATGGCAGGAATATTTAATTTTGAATCTAATTCCTTTCTTATTTCAGATGCTGATAACTCTCTTTCCTTAAGTATATTTATTATTTGTTCTGAGATTTTTTTATATTCAGATAAGGAGATTTTGTGAAATTCCATATATTTTTCAAAATTTTTTTCACTTAATTTAAATGTCGCTGCATGGATTATCGGAATCATTTCTCTTTTTTGAATAAATAATGTTTTTCTTATTCCTCGAATTCTTCCTAGAGTTCTATTTTTATAAAGCTCTCTTTCTAAGTCGGCCTTTTTGAAATTATTTGCCCTTACGAGCAGTGATAAATAAGATGTTGTAAGTCCTGTTGAATGGAGTCCGCATAAATCATCTGTTATTTTTAAAATATCATCAATTTTAGAATCATCTGTAAGATGGTGTTTTTGCAAGATAAACCGATTTACATGACCCAATTCAAAAGTTTCCATAAACTTTCCATTAATCTGATTTTGATGGATTAAAACTAAAAAAAATTTGATGTTTATGATTTAAGTTTTTTAAGTAAAAAAGCAAAATTTTTACCTAAATTTTTAAATGTTCTGATGCCCTCCTCATCATCTAAAACTTCTCCTGGATTCCTGCCAATACCCAAGTTCCAATAACTAGAACCCACTACAAACATTTGCTTTATTAGAAAAAAGTAATTAATACTTGAAAATACGTGATTTGCACCAGCTCTCCTGACAGCTACAACTGCTGCACCAACTTTATGCTTTAAATGTCCTCCTGTAGCATATCCGGCGCGTTCTATTAAAGCTTTAGTACTTGTCGATAAATCAGAGAAATAGGTTGGTGACCCTATGATAATTCCATCCGCTTCAAGCATTTTTTGGATGTATTCATTCATATTATCTCCTTCAATGATACATCTTTGATCATCATTGTCAATGCACTGGTAACAAGCAGTACAACCTTGCAATTTTTTATTACCAATCCATATTATTTCATATTCGATTCCTTCAGCTCTTAATTCTTCTGTAACAGTATTTAAACAATGATATGTGTTTCCTTCTTTTCTTGGACTTCCGTTAAACAATACAACCTTCATTATTTTAAACCTCAAAAATTATAATAATCAAATTATTTTTCAATAAATATTATAACGCTTTTAATTTTTATAGAAAATTCTTTAATATAAGAGGAAAAAAAGACGAAATCACGATATATGCTTATTAAAACCTCTTATTCCATTCTTTCAATTTTAAATATTACTGGTCGGAACCAATCACTACATCCAGTAATCACAGTACCTTTATCTTTCATTCCTGGTATATTAGCCCCTGAAGCAATTGCTATTATATCATGTCGAATATCTGCCCACGCCCAGTGACAGAATCCATCAGGTACTTTCCCGAGATTGTTATTAATAATTATTTCTTGTCCATCTTCAAAAACATCACACGCTTTAATACTTTTTAACCGGTCTTCAATATACTCATCAATTAAATCTTGGTTTAATGTTCTTTTTATTACAGTTATTTTACATTTTGGCATTGGGGAATTCATTTTTTGGTCTCCCTCACTTTAATAATTTTAAAATCATTATTTCATATTGATATATGTTTAATTGTTAATAAATAAGTTTAAACTTTAATATGGAAATTCGTCCAGAATTACTTGCCCCTGTTCAAGAATGGAAAACTCTAAAAGTAGTGAGTGGTTTAGCAGATGCTATATATTTTGGTGTAGATTCATACAACATGAGACAAAAAGCAAAAAACTTTGAAAGAAAAGATTTGAATAAAATTAGTGAATATTGTCATAACCAAAAGCCATTAATTAAAGCATATTTAACCACGAATGTTTTAATATATGATAAAGAATTACAAGATTTGGAAAATCTGATTTTAGAAGCAAAAGAAGCTGAAATTGATGCTATAATTGCCCATGATCTTGCTGTAATTAGAATAGCAAAACGAAATAATATAAAATTTCATATATCGACTCAAGCTAACATTTCTAATATTGAGAGTGCGAAATTTTATGAGGAACTTGGTGCTGAAAGAATAATATTAGCAAGAGAACTTTCTTTAGAGCAAATAAAATTAATTAAACACCACCTTAATACAACAGAAATTGAATGCTTTATTCATGGTTCAATGTGTACTTCAATTTCAGGGAGATGTTATCTTTCAGCTACAATTTGTGAATCAGAAGAATATTCGGCAAATAGAGGAAATTGTGTACAACCATGTCGCCGGGAATGGCGAGTTATTGATGATGAGAATAATCAATTCATTTATAACGGTCAAATGTTTTTGAATGCTAAGGATCTTAGCATGATTGAATATATCCCTGAATTAATTAACGCTAAAATAGATGCATTTAAGATAGAAGGAAGAATGAAGGACCCTCTATATGTTAAAACTGTCACAGAGTGTTATAGAGAAGCAATAGATAGTTATTTTGACGGATCCTATACTCAAGAAAAGATAAAGTTATGGCTGGAAAAACTATCAAGTGTATATAACAGAGGATTTCATACAGGGTTTTACTTTCAAAAACCAACTATTGAGGACATTGAATTAGAAAAAAGAGGAAATGTTTCTCATTATAAAAAACATTACTTAGGAAAAATACTTTCATATGATAAAATTAGTAAATCTGCTAATGTTCTACTAGAAAGTTTGGATTTTCCCTTAAAAATAGGTGATGAAATTTTTATCATTGGATCTAATACTATTGCTATTGAAACAATAAAAAAAATGATATATAAAGGAGAAAAGATTAAAAGTATAGTCAGAAAACGTTATAGTGACCCCATGAGAATTAATCTTCGTATTAATAAGGAGGTCGAAAAGGATGATAAAATTTATACATTGCAACTAAAATAATAATTATCATGAATTTTGAGGATAAAAGAAAACGCCTAGTTGAAAGTCTTAGAGATAGGGGAATTTTAACAAAGGAAGAAGTAATTAGGGCAATGTTGATAGTACCACGCCATAAATTTTTGCCTAAAGATGCTGAATTAAGTGCATATATGGATTCACCTCTATCAATAGGATTAGGACAAACGATCAGTGCGCCTCATATGAATGCTATGATGTGTGAACATTTAAAGTTAAAAGAAGGAGATAAGGTTTTAGAAATTGGAACGGGTTCTGGTTACCATGCCGCTTTATGTGCTGAGATAGTTGCACCAAAAGATGCACAAAATCCAGGTCACGTATTTACAATTGAACGCCATGAAGAATTAGTTAAAAATGCTAGAAAAAGTCTTGAGGAAACCGGATATAACCATAGTGTAACTGTAATTCATGGTGATGGTACATTAGGTTACGATAAAGAAGCACCTTATGACAAAATATTAGTGACTGCAGCTTCACCATCAAAAATTCCCTTACCGCTGCGAGATCAATTAAAAGACGGGGGAATTCTTTGCATTCCTGCAGGGTCAAAAAATTTTGGACAAAACTTATATATTATTAAAAAGCATAAAGATCAATTCAAATCCAAAACAATAACAGGTGTAAGATTTGTCCCTCTTATTGGAAAATATGGTTTTGGAGATTAAATTTGAAAATTTCTTAAATAATTTTATTCCTGAAACTTTTTTTCTAGTTTCCTTTTCTTTAGCTGATCTCTTATGTTTTGCACATAATTACATCTATTTATGTTTTCTTTAAGTATTTCATCACAACAATTCCAGGAATTACATTCATCTGAATTATTGGAATTACTCATTTCGCAACACTAATTTATTATTTAAAGTTATTATCTATATTCATAAGAAAAAAAAAGTATAATTAATTAATGTTTACAAATATAATCAATTTTGATTAAATCTTCTTAATCATAAAAAGATAAGATGAATTTGATTTATAAAAATTAAAGTCTAATTTAATAAAGTCTTATTTCAAGGATTCTTTTCACTATTCTTTCCACCAACTTTTCGTATATATTATTAAAATATTTGTTATTGCAGGAGTTCTTTTAACCTTTTCCATGGCTATAAGCCCCTCTTATGGGAGAATTTGGATATGAATCCTAAAAAGAATTAGTTATATAAAAAATTGGATACAACCTTGTAAAAATTGACTCTTCAAGAAAAAGTTTACTTCTTAAGCTTTTTTCGAAGCTTTTCCTCCATTAGTTTTTGACGAATATCTTTAACATATTTATTATTTTCTATTTTATTTTTCAACGTCATTTTGTTGTATGTCCAGCCATTCCGTTTTCCATTTCCATTAATTCCCATAAACGTCAAAACCAATGCGTATTTTCATGTTTTCTAATTTTTATTAGGTGCTTAATATATTTAAAGATATATCATATCGACAAAATCCTTACGCATATCCACAAATTTGTAAAGAATACTTAAATTTAAATATTAAAAAATTTTGAATGTAAGATGAATTTCTAAATTCTTATCAAGTTTGAAAATAGGAACAACATTTATTCCTTGATAGATTTCTTTGTAGCCCTCTTCTGTGTAAGCATATGCAATAATTGGGAATTTATTAATTTTAGTTGAATTAGGTTTACTAGAAATATGAATTTCGAAGTTTAAATCATAGGATTCATCATAAGCTCTAAAATGAGAACCATTATATTGAAATAATTCCAGCAATTTCATATCTTTATCATCTTTAAAATCTACTTGTTTACTTTCCCATTGAAATTTATTTGTATCACCATTAAAGAAAAAAGGGATATCAATAGCCATGTTCAAATTTTTAATAATACGTCTTAATACAGCTTCATTTTCTGATGTTTCATTGAAATTTATTCTTAAAGAGACTCTGATTTCATTTTTTTCTACATAAATATCTTTTGTAATTCGAACTGGGTTTCTTTCATTAGAATCAGTGTCCTTTATTCTCCCCATTAACTCCATTTCAATAATTGCAATCTTTCCTTCTTTTTCAGTACTAGTAACCCTGAAGGGTTCATCAACAAAATTGCCAAACTCATAGTATTGATCGGCTTGAAGTTCTTTAATAGATACATCATTATGTAAAAATCTAAGTCGTAATAAGTTCTTTTTGAATCTATCAACTAAAACTTCTTTTGTAGTAAGTTTTTTACTTTCATGATACGCTTCTGGCCATCTGGTTAAGGTATTTAATAAGTTATAAGACTTAGGTTTGTAATCTAATTCAAAAATAGTCCCACCTTCAGAAGGATTAATATATATGTTAAAAATATCAGATTCAATCAAGTACTCTGTTTTACTGTCTTTAAGAAAATCAATTGGTGTTATGTAAATATAGGATTTCAGTTTTGGATTAATCAATATGTTTATTTCATCTATTATTTTCTCAGCGTTTATTAAATGTGTGTAAACTGAAAATCTTAAAAATTGTAAATAGACTCCCCCAAATAAACCATGCCAATAACAATCATTACATTGAGCTTTATAGATTTCGTCCCAAGCTTCAGTTATTTTCTTTAAGATTACTGAGATTAGCTGTTCATTTTGAATTTTTAATAAGTTTTCTTCAGCGTTTATGAGCTTATTTCTTATATGAATCATCTTCTTATGCATATTATTAGATTCTGGATATTTTACTAAAAAATATCTCCAGAATCCCCCACGTAGAAATTGATATGTTTCCTTCTTTGTTTCATCTTCTCTTAAAGCTTTTCGGATTACCTTAAAATTTTTTCTAATTTCAGTTGGTAAAACCCATTCCTCCATTTTATCATAACTCGCTGATGGTAAATATACTAAACTTTTAGCTGGGAATTTGTTTATATATTCAGAAAGGGTTAATGATTTTATCCAAGGATTACTCTTTATTTGTCCTAAAAACGATGGAATAAATGGTTTACCTCCATCTCCTTCTTGATGACCGTGTCCGTCTATATAGCATATTTGATGGGTTGTACCCCATACACCCATTTTTTCAGCATCAGATATTAATAAAACACACCTATCGCCTTTTTCATCTGCCGCTTTTCTCAAATAATCGATTGACATATATGTGGGCTTCCAGGGGGTTAAATATCTTAACTCTTCATTAATGGGAAATATTCGCAATGTTTTTCCTTCATCTTCTGTAATATAGGAATAGAAAGTACCTTCTTCAGTAATCCCTGTAGATCTAAAATGATTATCATCAAGGATAACATATTTTAAACCAGCATCGTTTAAAAAAGAAGGGTAATTTGGTTCCCATACTCTTTCTGATAACCAAGCTCCTTTTACTTCTAATCCAAATTCATTATTAATCAAATCAGTTAATTTTTTTATTTGAGCAATTTTATCACGATATGGGATTATCGAAAAAATGGGCTCGTAATATCCTCCTCCAATAATTTCTATTTGTCCTCTTTTTGCCATTATTTTAAGCTTCTCTATGAAATCGGTTTTATTGTTTATTAACCATTCCAACAAATTACCCGAAAAATGAAGGGTAATTTTGATTTCTTCAAATTTAAAAATGTTATCAATAAGGGGTTCATATGATTTCTTATAAACATCTTCAAAGACAAATGGAAAATTATCAACAGGTTGGTGAAAGTGGAAAACTATAGGGAGATTAACGCTTTTTTCAGTCATTTTAATGCATATAGTTCATATGTTTTAAATATATGTAAAAATTTTTACCTATAAAAGATAACTAATTATAATACTTAATATTGAAAATTATTGGTTTCTATGATAAATTATTTTGATAAAAATGTGATTCAAGGGGTTTGCAACTCAAACGAATTTAAAGGGTGGCTTCTTTCAAGACGATGGTTTGGAGATAAATCTGCCTTGTCAAATTTAGAGTTTGAAATTCAATTACAGTATTTTGAAATTATTGCTGAAAGAATTTTCCTGACAATAATTGAAGTAAAATCACATAATTATTCTAAAACCTATTTTGCCCCCTTGATCTTTTATGAAAAAGTTGAAGATATTTTGTATTCCAGTGAAAAAACACGTTCTAATATTTTAAAACTTACTGAAAACACATTTAGTAAAAAATTGGCTATGACAATCGAAAATAAACAAGAAATTATTACACTTAATTTATTGGAAGCAGAATTTTGTTTACTTTTTTGGCAGAAAATGTTGTTCGACGTCAGTATTTCTGAAAAATTCCCATCATTGAATTTGGAGTTGACACTATATAATGAACAATTTGAAGATGATATAAATATGAAAAAAGTACAGAATTTAATTGAAGCTGGAATATATACAGATCGATATGAGCTCTCGATTAATCAATTAGGAGGAGGTAATACAACTAATATCTTATTCTCATTAAATTTAGTTAATAAAAGAGATCAAAACCAAAAAGAAATGTCATATGTCTTGAAATCTTATAAAGATTATTCTGTAAGCTTAGAACCATCAATCTTATTTGTTTTAGTAAAAAATAAGTTTCCAAACACTCCAAAAATATATGGGACAATTAAAATACAAGATAAGGAGACAATTGGGATCCTTGAGTTTGTTCCAAATATAGGAAATTTGGGTGATATTTTCTGGAATGAACTTAATTATATGATTAATACCGTATTTAAAGACGTTGATGGAGATTATTCTAAGTTTAGTGATAAGACTGAGATCATTAGATTAATTAAAGAGAAGTGCATTGAAACCTTAAAAATATCTAAAATCATTAGTAGCTATATAAAGAATCTACATCAATCCTTGATATTACCTGAAGAAGATCAATATAACCTAGAATCAGTGGATAGTAAATTATTTCTTAAACACTACACAGAAAGATTAAATTCTATGATTTCAGAGCTACTGACAAAAGTGAATGCCAAACCTGAAAGTGCATTCTTTAATTTACCGAAGATAAGTTCAATTCTTATAGATATTAAAGAAATTATTGAAAGATTTCGTTCTGAATATAAGCATCCGAATATTAATATTCAACCAGTACATCAAGATCTACACATGGAACAAATTCTTTATAATAAAGTTAATGATCAATACAATTTTTGCTTTATAGATTTTGAGGGTGATCCTCAACTTTCCATTGAAGAAAAAAAGGGAAAATTTCCAATAGAAAAAGATTTAGCTTCATTCTTAAGAGCTTTGAGTTATATTAAGTTTAACACATTACTTAGATTTATTCAGGAAAAAATAATTCGAAAAGATAAATATGAAGTCCCAGAAGAAATTCTTTATAATCTTAACTTTAGAAGAGCTGCTAGACCATTACATAAAATTCTGGATAATATTCTTAATGTCCTTAATAGATGGGAATTGAAACTCATAGGAATGATTTTAAAAGATTTGGATGTAGACTATATACTAATTACATACTTTTATATTGAAAGGGCATTGTATGAATTGAATTATGAAATCCTTTTCAGACCAAATAAAATAATTATACCAATTTTAGGATTAAAAGAAATTGTTGATAAAAGTTAGTTCTTTTTTTTATTCAATTTCTTCACCAGGTATTTTAGCAAACTCAAAAGAAAAATGAGAAGACGATCTTTCGATAGGTTGAACCTTGTTATTATAAGCTGTTCTAATTTTGCTTTGAGTTTCGATCTTTGAGGATACCCAGTCAATATTAAAATCTGATGGCTGATTATAAATACGCCAGATGAACGCTTCAACAAATTTTTGCGGTCCGAATTTTTTATCTATTAATATATAATTTTCATCATCAATAAATTTTGTGAATAAACCAAGATTGTCACAAAAGTCTAACTTATAGTGAATATCGTCCAATTTTCTATTAATTCTAGCAATATCATTAATAAAATTAGCTAGTTTATTTCCTAGATTTATTTGTTCTTCTTCAGTTTGATTTTCGATCAACTTTCTTAAATAACTTCTTTTGATAATTATAAAGTCTCGGTCATTTAATGATTTTATTGAATTTTTCTGCTTTATGATGAATTTTGACATTTCTAAATAGTTTCTAATTAAATCGGCTTTAGAAATTCCTAATTTTGTACGTATCTTCTCAATATTAATACTTAATTCTTCGTCAATTCTAACTGTTATAACACTTGTAGAATGGTTTAACTTAGATCGCCTATCTAAGGAATCTCTTTTTCTTAATGATGATTTATGATTGGAATTTCGACTCATTTACGAAACCTTAAGACATTTTTATTTGTAATATTTGTATTAAATTAATATTATATGTAGTATAATGTAACAAAAAAATATAAATGATAGTATTTTACATTGGTTGTCAAAAAAGTTATGAAATTAAATATACATAAAGAGTTTGCTTTGAAATATTACTATTTATTTTTAATCGATCATAGTGATCCAGCCCTTTAAACCATTAAGAGAGCAATAAATTGCTATAATCTAGTTTTAAATGAGAAAGGTGTTCTTATCTGACTTTTTTATATTTTTATTAATGTTATAATGTGATTAGGTTGAAATTGTCTATTAATTTGTCTTAAGATGCATTTATTAATATATTCGCAATTATTTTCATATTCGAAAATTCAATAAAAAAGCTATAAAGTCATAACAATATTTGATATTATTTCTAAATGGGATTTTTGTGGTATTTTTAATAAATTTTCGATATATTTTTATTATATTTAAAATCTATATTTTAAATATATTACGATTATAGTTTAATTCCAAATAGTTCATTACTCATGTAGAATTACTTGAAATTAGCTAATCGTCTTCAAAATCATAGTTTAATTACTTATGAAATACAGTGTTTTATTAAAAGAACACTTTATTAAATAAATAATTCTAAAAATAAAAACAAATTATGTAATTTTTTCAAATCAATTGTAACTCTAGTATTAATTAGTAATAAAGAATTACAAATAATACACAGAATAAGTATATATATCGGCTAAAATATTGATTTAGTGTAATCAACCATAAGAAAACCATTAAGGGTTGGATAAATAGTTATGGAAATTTCACAAACCGGTATTTTGGAACTCAATCTACAAAATAAATCTGAATCTATATCTATAGAATCAGATGAACAGATTGAAAAGATTGTCAAAGCTCTATCCTCACGAACAAGGCGTAAAATTCTACATCATATTCAAGAAGAACCTATGGATGTTTCAAATATCGCAGCTAATTTAGAGATGACAGAGGCAAATATTTCTGCTCAAATTAAGAAACTTGAGGAAGCTGGTTTAATAACATGTGATTATGCATCTGGTGATCACGGTGTCAGGAAGATAAGCCGGTTAAAATTCAATAAACTTGTTATCAAATTTTAATTATTATTAAAAAATTAGTTTATAGTTTTTATTTCTGCCTTTAATTTCTCAGTTAGAATAAAAGGGTTTATTTTTTTATTATTAGATGTATCTGTTATTCTATTTGTTTTACTTTTTATTCCACGTTCCATTATTTCCTTCATTTCATCAGATATTATATCCTTTGTCATTCCCATTGAATGAAGCATATCCAATCCACTCTTAATAACTGTTTTAGCAAACCGAGGTACATTTCGCCCCATCCAGTTGAATTTTCCAAATGGATTAGTGTACCTTTTTATAAGCATTCCAAGCCATCCTTTACTAAGGTAATAAGCAGAATATGCTTCACCAACTAAGTGATATATTTCATTATTTGTGAGTTGTTCTGTGCGCATCATTGGATGAAATAAATCATAATGCCTATAATTATTACTTGTAATCATACTTTTTTTTGACATTTCTTTATAAAAATCAGTCCCTGGAAATGCTGTTATGGGTGTAAATTGAATACAAGTTAGATTAAGAGATCTAGCAAATTGAATATTTTCCCTCACCATTGTCTTTGTTTCACCTGGAAAACCAATAATTACTCCTCCAAATATCGAAATTCCTCGATCTTGAAGTGACGAAACCACTTTTTTGACCATATCAGGAGTAGTGTTTCTTTTATTCATAGCATCAAGGCTTTGTTGATGCACTGATTCGATCCCTAGAAATACTTGTCTCATACCAGCTTTATGCATTAGATCAATCAACCAAGGATTTCGGTATAATGTATCGACTCTAGATTGACAGGAGAAATACATTTTATTTGGTAAACCCGAGCGAATGATAGTTTCAAGTATTTCCTTTGTACGTTTTGTTTTAATGGTGAAGTTATCTTCACAGAAAAAAATAAAATCATTTCTCCAGTCTATATCATATATTTCCTGCATAATCCTTTTAGTTGATTTTGTACGATATGTAACTGGATGATCATTGTTCCGCCACATCTTAATTATGCAACAAAATTTACAATTATGAGGACATCCTCTTGAAGTTTCGAGCTGAGCAACCCTTGCACCTAAATAAATATACTTTTTATCATCTAATAGATCTCTTCGAGGCATTGGAAAATTATCAAGATTGGGCTCTAATTTTCTATCTTTATTATGTAAAACATATCCATCTTTATTTTTATACGATATACCATCAATATCTTTTAAGGAGATATTGTTTTTTTCACCATCAAGATAGGTTATTAGCTCACGAAATGTATGTTCTCCCTCTCCTCGAACCGTATAATCTATGGCAGGATGTTTTGCAACATATTCAGGAGCTAAGGTTGGTTGGTATCCACCTATTATAGTAGTACAACCGAGTTCTTTTGCCATTTTTGCTACCTCAAATGCATGAGAGATTTGAGGTGTCATACTTGTGAGAGCTACTACGTCGTTTTGATTCAATAGTGAACGAAATTTTTTTTCATTATACTTATGGACTTTAAAATCAAATAATTTCGCTTTATGCTCAGGAACCATAGCGGCAATTGATATTAAGCTCAGTGGAGGTCCTTTAATAATCGCATCAAGTCCGGAAGTAAGTCGTGCCGGATTCACATATAAAATTTTCAAACTTATTCTGTCCTTTCTTTTTTCGTTTTTTATAGTCTTTCAAAGGGAGGGTTTAACTTTAATTAACCAGTAATTTTTAATTATCTCAGAATAATAGAAGAAGCCTTGAGAACCTATAAGTCTATTCTCACCTTATTAAACTATTTTAAATAAATAATGTTGTTGGATCTTAATAAACTTTGTTATGTCTACATAGACTATTTTCTCTTTTAATCAATAAGGGTAGAAATAAAAGATTCTTTTATTACATTACTTAAGAACTCCAAATGAAAATTTCAAATTTTATTTAAAGTAAGATATAAGAGTATTCTTAATCATTTCAAAATGACCCAAATGCGTCTTAGAAAGAATTTCGAGTGCCTCGATAATTCCTACTTTTTCAATCCTTTCAGTGATATTGAAATAAGGAGAATCTTTTAATTTTTTTACTAGTGCTTTATTTTTCTCAAGATTTTCTAATAAGAAGTCTATTGGCTTTAATTCATGAGTTCCTAGCATTGCTTGAATGATTGACATAAGCATTGTATCGAAGGTGACTCTTAAGATTATTTCATGATCAAATTCCGAAGATATCGGAAACAGATAAGATTTGAGCATAGCTATGGACTCTTTAAATAGGTCTATAGAGTCATTTCCTAATTGTTTAATTCGCTCATTATGGGCGCGATTTTCAGATGCTCTCAAACATAAAGCAGATACAGTTTGGTATTCTGCCACAAAATGAATGAATCTAGCTTTTGCATTAAGATAGGTATCCTTTGATTCTACCTCATCAATAAGATCATCTAATTCATCCAAAGATTTTCTAAAATAAGAAGCAATATCGGAGAATTTTTTAGCAGCTCCTTCAAATTCTCCCCTTGATAATATATTCAATGCTCTTTTTTCTTCTTGTTCATATAATTCATCAAATTTATGTATTTTCATAACAGCTTTTAAAATTAATCGTTTTCCTTCATCCTTTTTAATTTTAGAACGCTCAAATGTCTGTCCTGCTTTTAAAAGCAGTATCGAGGATAAGTTATTATACTCATCTGGATCAGTTTCATACAAATATTCTGAAGCTTTCTGCCAAGATTCTCCTGCAGTTTCCCAGTCATGCATATTAAAAGAAATATTTCCTAATTGTATTAATAATTTAGCAGAAACCTCGTAAAGTTTTAATTCTTCAGTTTTCCTAATGATGGATTTTAATCTATAAACAGCTTGAATATTATTTTTAAATCTCGAGATTATTTGAGCTATTCTGATATATAGTTCATCCAATTTAAGGTAACTGCCGAGATCAAGGTAGATTGAGGCTGCTTTTTCATAAATTTGGATTGCTTCATTTCCTTTCCCTCTGTCAGCAAGAGTTTCTGCTTGATCTATTAATCTTATAGCCTCTAACTCCTTCTCATCGTTATAGTTATTATTGATCATTCTAAATTCTCCTTAACAACAAGCAATTCATAAACAGATGATTTTTTTTAAAATTTCAATACAATTAACTTTAACTTAATTAAGATATTAAAATCTTAGTATTAATAGCTTTTTATTAAAACGTTTATCTTTCCTTTAATCTTTGAATTAAAATATTAATGCGTTATACTATTAAAATTGCTTAAAGAGCTTAATATTTCTATTTTTTAATATATCTCTAAATTCTATTGATTGATAAGCAGAAGCAAATGATTCTTTAGCATCTTCAATTGCTCCATAAAAAATGAAGTTCGAAAACCATGTTACGATGAACATTATACTAGCTCTTCTATATTTAGTATGAAATTTAATATTTAAACGTGGAGAAGAATATTGAAAAAGAAAAAGATTGGGCGCCGTTCCAACCGGAAGTCTCAATGATTTGCTAATTAATTGTTGGGTCTCTAAGATATGAGCCAAACTCTCTAAATTGATAACTCCTCCATCAATCCATATTCTTTCAACACCAATATTTTTTAATCCATCAATTATATTCTGATTATTAGGTTGATTTTTTTCTATAAGATATGCATACCTCTGAGTAGAAGTCATATTTTCTGAACCAAGAATTAGTATTACAGCGGACTTTATTTTATATTTCTGTAATGTTTCTACTTCTTTTTTATTTTTTAAATTCGAAATTGTATTATAAATATATTGTTCAGGTTTTATTCCAGCTTCTTTTAGATATTCAATTCCTGCTATTCTTGATTCAAGGTTTCCACCTAAAATGAATGGAGGATTAAAATGGTCCAAATAAAATTCTAAATATTTTACCATAGATTCAGGGGTAGTAGCGGAAATTTCTACCAAATTAGGGATTTTATATTGTTCTGATAATGATCGATGTGTTTCTATGCGTTTCAAAGCCTTTTGATTGTTAAAAACCTCTGGATTTTTTCTATCTACAATAGTTTCGTTCTGATAAAAAATTGTACCAATTAGAACGGGAGGCATATCAAATTGTCCTCGTGCTAATTTTATATTCTCATAAGTATAATATTCAGCATCTTTCATTTGATAATTAAAATAATAATGAAAAATTATTTAATCTGCTTAATTTATACAAAAAATAACTGTTTTTCTACTTATTTATTATAATTATATGTCAAGATTATATGTTTGGAGACTATTAATTATTTAAGAATTTGTAAAATAATCTCATAATTATAAAAAAATTTGATCAAAATGGATGATGAAATCGTTTCACAGGTTAATGTAGCAGCATATTACCTGGCAGAAAAAGGATATACTTACGATAAGCTCTGCTGGATGCTTGCTGAAAGACAATTATTTGTACAAAAAGATCCAAACTATAATAATGAAAATAGAGTAAGAGAAAAGGCAGCAGAAATATTTTTTTCTAATCCAAACTACAATGTTTTATGCTATCTAATTTCAGAAATAGATATTATGCTGAAAGCAAGTAAAAGTCGTAAATAACCCTAATAAAGATGTAACTTGTAATCACAGCTTTTACAGTGACCATCAATTAATTTTTTAAAACATTCCTCATGATAAAGAGTACTACATTGAGGGTTTCCACATTGAACTGCTGGTTGACCTTCCTCAAAGATCAGATGACAAATCGGGCATGCATTGAAGAGAGCTTCTTCTCCTAACATCTTAATATCTTGGATATATTTTGCAGGTATGATGTCAGGTTTCTGAACCGTTTCTTCTTTTAAACCCATTGTAAGAACCCGTAATTTTTGAATTTGAGATACTTCTATAGGAATCTTTAAGAGGTAAAAACAATGAGGGCATCTAGCAGTACCAGATCTTTTTACTTGGTGATTCTTTTGAGAATCTGCCCATGCTGCTAAACAATGAATATGAAAAGGAGTAGCACAATTAGGGCAATATCTCCCTGTAACATAAAAAGAACCCTTTGTATAGGGATTTTGATCAGAAAAACAAATCGAACATTTCTTAAAATCTACCTTTCCCCTTATTTCTTTTGCCCGTTGTTCTTGATCTTTTGTTAAGTCTTGAACTCTCAATAAACTCGCTGCGATTTTTCTAAGAAAAGCTGGATTTTCTATGAGTACTTCTTTCTTGGATCCATATGTTTTGTAATTATCATCAGCAATTTCTTTTGCTGATCTAATTAATGACTCATAATCATTACTATAAAAATACCTACCACCCGTGATATCACTTATTTTCTTTAGAACATTATCTTGTCTTGTATTTCCAAGACCAAAAGCGTCAATTCTGATGTTTAGCCCTTGAGCTAGACGTGCCATTTTTATAGGATCAACAGCAGACTTTATCGTATTTCCATCAGAAATCAAAACAATTCTTGGAGTTTTAGCGCCGACTTTGCGTAATTCACTTATTAGGGTTTTGATTGATAAAGCTAAGGCATCACCCATCGCTGAATATCCACCACAATTCAATGAATTCAAGGCTTCATTGAGGTTATTTTCGAAACTGGCAGTTGTAAAGTCTACTATCTTTTCCGGTTCATTAGAATATTTTATTAACGCAAAAGCACTTAAACTGTCTATATTAAATCTTTCTTTTATCAATGTTTTTGCAGCAGATATACAACAACTTAATCGATTAGGACTAAAATCCTTTCTAAACATTGATCTTGACGTGTCTATGCAGATAACGAGATTTTCTGGAATTCTATTTTCGGACATTTTAATTAAAGTATTTACCGGCTCTATTTTTTAATAGGTAGCAAATGATCTTTTTGTTTCACTCTTTTTTTAATTGATTATTAATAATTAATTAAATAATACTGCTTCAATTAGATAAAGTTTATTTTTACAAAAAAAAATAATATTTAATAAAACGTAATTTTACTATTATCATTAAGAATATTAGTAAAAAGAAAATCGATATTAAATTTGATGCGTAATGTCAGAAAATAGTAGTAAAAATGTAGCTATTAAGGATTTCTTTAAAAGAAATGTTCTAATCAATGAACTTGAAGAAGTTTTGAGGTTCAAACCAGACACATTAATAGGTATTGATACAGTTAGTTCTGAACATTTAATTAATGAAGGTATAAATAATATTAATGATCTAGCTAATTTATCTGCTTCAAATCTGCCTGAAATAAAGGAAATCCTACCAAATATGCTATTAAAGTGGGTGAAAATTGCTCAAGTTATTCAAAAAAATGTACAAGAACAACTTCGTCGCCATAAAAAGATCCTAATGATAGGATTGGATTATGCAGGTAAAACATCTATCCTTGCTGTAGTTCAAGATAAATTTTCGATAATTAAATCTCTTCTTCCAACAAGAGGTGTAAAAAGAGAGAAGTTAGATTTTTTCGGTTATCCAGTAATCTCGTGGGATCTTGGTGGACAAGTACAATACAGAGAGAAACTTTACTTTAATAGACCTGAGCTTTTCTTTACAGAAGCAGATATAATGCTATACGTTATCGACACGCAGGATCCAGATAGAATTCCTGAAGCTGCTAATTACTTTCGTGAAGTTTTAAAGGTATTAAAAGATTTACATGAGAAACCTAAAGTTTTGATCGTTTTAAGTAAAAGTGATCAAGATATACGTAAAACTCTACAGTGGCAACAAAATGTAACAAGTATAAAAAACAAATTTAACAGTATTGTTGATGATTTTGAGGATTTTGGTGTCGATTATTGTGATACAACAGTGTTTCAATGGGAGACTATTATGCAAATGTTTAGTTTTGCGTTAAAGAAAGTTTCTGATACTTCAGAGATAATTGAACATATACTTGAAGAGTTTACGCATAACGTGGAAGCAAAAGCATCAAGTTTAGTTTCAATGGATGGATTAATCTTCGGTAGCTATACTGGTTCAGATACGGATGAAATGCTAGTGAATAACACTGCCCTATTACTTCAAACTCTTTCTAACTTCTATAATTCAATAGGATTAATGAGAGAAAGGTCAATAAAACTAGAGTTACCTCTTAATGGGTTTACTATTAGAGGCGAAAAATTATTTGAGTATTCAGAATTACAGATACCAGTATATCTATGGATGCTCTCTCAAAATCCGGAACTATTAGAGGGAAAAATTGACTATTTTAAAGAACAATTGCTTCCATTGATTAATTTATTCTTATAAAACCCTTTAAGGCAAGATTTTAAAGTATTTTAAACTTTTTTTAGTTATTTTTCTGATAGTAATTATAAAGTTTCTAATTCCTTATTTGCGGCAAGCAAAAATTCATTACATTTTTCTAACATCTCAATTGCATTATTTAGCTTCTTTACAACTGATTCTAAGCCTTTTTCCTGAGCAACGGTTTGCCATTTTAAGAAGCTTTCTTTGTGAGAATCATTATGGTCCGCCCAATGTTTACATAATTTTGTCAATTTTAAAATTTCTCTATCTTGCTTATCCAATTAATTGCACTTCTTTTATACTCAATTCTAATGTTATTATAAATATTCCATAAACCAATAAGATTTGGATTTTTTGTTAAAATTGAATATAAATAGATCACTTCTAATTTTATTAAATTTTCATATAGAATATATGTGTATTTCAATTAAATAAAATAAATAAATCATAAAATTTGAAGAATAATGGGTTTTAATATATTATTAGTGAATCCAAATAGATTCAAAAATCCACCAGTAATCCCCCTTGGTTTAGAATACCTTGTGACTGCATTAGAGAAACATAATCATAATGTTGATATACTAGATTTATGTTTTTATGAATCACCAGAAGAACAGTTAACTATGACTCTGAATAAAAAATTATATGATCTTGTTGGGTTTTCAATACGTAATATAGATTCTTTAGGTTATTTTAATAATGAGTTTTTTTTACCCTCCATTAAAAAATTGGTTCAGTGTGTTAAAAAACTTAATATTCCTGTTATTCTTGGTGGCTCTGGATTTTCTGGTATGCCTTACGAAATCTTAGATTATCTTGATGGGGATTATGGAATTTTAGGACCCGCCGAAGGGCTTTTTCCTCATTTTATTGAATTAATGCAATCTGGACAATTACAAAAAAAAATGTTTAATGGCTGGCAATATTATATGGATTCGGAGTTGATTCATCTACGTGGAAAAAAGTTTGATTATGGAAAGTATTTACCTCTCTCCGAGACAATTGGATTTGAAACTCATAAAGGATGTTTAGGACAATGTCCCTATTGTATTAATGCTAACACACAAATTTGGTATAAACCAATCCAAAGTATTATAGAAGAACTAAAATTTATTGTCAATCAGGGTTACACTCACTTTCAGTTATGTGATGATGAATTTAATTCAGATTTAAACTTTTCAATCAATTTTTGTAAAGCATTAACCAAGGCAAAACTTCCGTTAAAATGGAAGTTATTTATGAAACCATATCCTTATAATAAAAAATTATTCCAATTGCTACATGAAACCAATGCATATAGAATATCTATTAACGTACACAGTGATATAAAAATTCAAGAAATAAATAATTATACTTATCACGACTTAGAAAAGATTATTGAGTATTGCAAAAAATACGAGATAGAGTTAGATATTGATTTATTAGTTGGTTACCCATATGAAACACTAAACTCTGTTAAAAATTTAATCGATTTTTTAAAGATCCATCGACCAACTAAAGTAAGTATTGATGCTTACTTCCGAGTATATGAACATACCGAACTAGCGAAACTTATTAGAAAAAATAATTCCTTACAAAAAAATTTGATAAAACCTTATTCAGAAGAATTAAAGTTCTTAGAACCTGTCTTTTATAATCAGCTTAGTCAGAGTATACTAGAAGAATTAATTTCTGATGACAAATTATTTAGAATTGCCTGGTTTACTCCAGAATTAGATTGCTAAAAGATCTAATCTATTTAAACAAAGTTATAAAAAAGAAAAATAAAAAAAAATCTTAGACTACGTTCGACACATTCTCTTTAAAAGTGTTGGATCTACTATTTCTTTTGGTTTCCAACCTTTTTCTTTAAGATATTCTTGGATTTCATCTTTCATATTAATTGGGATGTCTGCTTCAAGACGAATAAATTTATCTAAGTCATTTGGGAATGAAACGCCCTTATATTTCCGTTCTAAATCGATCCAATGGGATAATTTTATCATTCGTCCCTTTGAATTATCTGCTGGTCTTAATGCTAATTTAGCAACTAAGCAGATAGCTTGTTCAATACTTTCTGCCGTCGTTAAAAGATGTTCTGGTCCGGGACCTATAATGTGGCCTTCAGAACCATCTCTAGCATTAAATACTTTCCAATTATCTTCATCATCAGATCTTCCAATATACATTCTTCGATATTCAGCCGCATGAGGTCCTATAACTGCTGGAACTCCTAAACCATTAGCCATACTTGCTATACTTGCAGCCTTTTGGGACATTGCTCCCCAAGCTACTCCAACAGCACC
>JBHLNW010000088.1:0-14314 GCA_048941185.1 Promethearchaeota archaeon | reverse complement strand
AAACTAATTTTTCTTAAAGCAAACCTTTATCTTTCATAAATAATTTTACTTACTTGAAGAAGAGCGTAAAAAAGTAAGTAATATAGTGAAAATTAAAATTGAATTTTGAAGATTTAGGAATTAGCGAAAACAGTACTTTCGCTTTAAAAAGAAATAATATAATTTACCCTACTCCTGTCCAAAAAAAAGCCATCCCTTTAATTATTAAGGGTCATCATGTAATGGCTCAATCTAAAACAGGTTCTGGAAAAACTTTAGCTTTTATACTCCCTATTGTTGAGCAATTAAAACATCTTAACAATGAAGCATTAATTTTAGCCCCAACACGAGAGCTTGCAAAACAGACAAATAAAGTTATAAAAGATTTGGGAAATGGAAGAATTAAATCGATGACTATTTATGGAGGTGTTTCAATAAATAATCAAATTAACAAATTGAAAAATGGTGTTAATATAATTGTTGGAACTCCAGGTAGAATTATCGATCTTTATAAGAGAAGAGAGCTAAGCTTCAAAAACATCCGTTTTGTTTGTTTGGATGAAGCTGACAGACTTTGGGATATGGGATTTGCTCCAGATGTCAAATATATTCTAAGTAAAATCCGTACAGAATACCAATTTATGCTATTTTCAGCGACATTAGATTATGACATGAGGAAACTAGTTAAAAAATATACTAAGAATAAGTTTGAATTTTTAAATTTAAGCCGAGATAGTTTGACTGTAGGAAACACTAGGCAATTTTATTATCTAATTGACCGTTTTGAGGAGAAATATAGAACTTTTTTAAAGGTTCTAAGAATTGAAAAACCAAAACATGTGTTAGTGTTTGTAAATACAAAAAAGACAGCATCCTGGTTAGAAAGGAAATTAAAGCATCAAAAGGGTCTTAACTTTAGAGTAGGCGTAATTTCAGGTAAATTATCACAATTTCAAAGAGAAAAAATACTGACTGATTTTAGAGCACAGAAAATTAATCTACTTATAGCTACTGACGTTGCAGCTCGAGGTCTTGATATAGATGATGTCTCTCATGTGATAAATTATGATGTTCCTAAGTTTCCTGAAAATTATATTCATCGGATAGGTCGGACATCGAGAATGAATAAAAAAGGAGTTGCAATTACTCTTTGTTTAAAAGATGAATATGAATACTTATGCCATATTGAAGGGCTAATTGATAGAGAAATTGAGTTAAAAACAATAGAGATAAAAGAAAGACAGCATTATCATAATCCTTTTTATTAAAAATAATATTAAGTAAACTTATCTTTCCAATTTTCTAATTCAGCTAAAAGCTCATCTTTAAGATCATCTTCTAAAATTTCTTTCATAGATCGCAATTTACTAATCCATTGTCTTATAACGTTCACCGCAACTGCACTATGTGATTGTAAAAGAATATCTGCGATACTTTGTAATTTTTCACTTAGTTCCTCTCCTTTTTGAGTTTGAAGATTCTGTATTAGTTCATTAAATTTATCATTTAAGGTTCCAACCTTGCCACTTCCGCCCATTTCAATAGATTCTTCTGGTATCTCATAAGAGGAACCAAAATCTAAGGTAGTATAATTGATTTCATCTGAATATTTTTCTTTCCATTTTAAAAACTCGAACTGGAAGTCTTCTTTAACATCACTTTCAAGTGGATCTTTTATTTTTCGGAGTTTACTGATCCAATTTTTAACACCTTTAAGTGACATTGAATAGCCTTCAGTTTCTAAAATTATATCGACAATATTTTGCATTAATTTACTTATTTCAGAACCACTTAATTCACCTAAATTTATTTGAATCTTATTGAATAATTCTTTCATTTCTGTCTTAGGATCAATTTTGTTTTCATCATTTATAGGTGAAGGCACTTCCTCGGTTCCAAATTGAGATTGTGCTAATCCAGGACTAATATACTCTTCTTCAAAAATTGATAAAGTATTTTCTTGTGGTGGGTATTCATTAGATTCAATGGATTGTTTTTTTATTTGTAATTTTGATTTTATGGATTGATTTAATATTCCTAATTTCCAACTTAAAAGGTCTTCTTTAATTTTTTCTTTAAATGGATCTTCTAATGGTTTATCGATATCACTTAAGCTATTTCTCCATTCAATAATGTTTGAATATCCCTGTAATTTTAATATGACTTCAATAAATTTATCAATTTGTTCGCCAATTTCCATCCCTTTAAGATCATCAATTTTTTCGAGGAATAAATCAAATAAATTATCAAGGTTCTCTTGATCAAGGGGTTCAAGCTGAGTGCGAGTAATTTCTGCCTTTAATTCACTTTTGCTACGTTCCTCAAAAACAGGGGGTCTAAATTCAGGTGGGTATATTAATTCTAAACGTGAGAATTTTTTATTCAGTGAATTGAGTTCATTAATAACATACTCTTTCATTTCAACATCTAATGGTTGATAAGATTTTTCTAATTTACCAATTAATAATTTCAGTTCTAAAATGTCAAGAGAGATTCCATCCTTTTCAAATGCAACATCTAATAGAAATTTTAGTTTTTTTGCTATTTTTTTCCCTGTATAATCATTGATATTGGTGATAATTTCATTAAATCCTCTATCAATTTCAACTTCTTTAGGAAATCTTGCTTTATCTCTAATCTCAACAATTGTTGGCATAATTATCTCAATAATAGGTTTGTACGTAGTAAAGAAACTACTGATCTCAAACCATGGTTCATTACTAATTTTTTGGTAAACTCCAAATACTAAAGAAGAGTTGTCGCCTATAATAGCAATAGTATTATTGTCATTAAGTTGTAGATATTCTACATTCGCTGTTTTAGCAAGAGCAGTTGCATGTCTATTTTCATGAGAATCAGAAGATATAATTTTTATGTTTAATCTTGTAGATTGCTCTTCAGTAGGCTTTTCCTCAGAGAGGCTTGATTTTAACTCGTCTACTAATTTTTCTTCCGGTTTATCTTCAATTTTCTTAACTTTTAGATAATTCTTTTTCCAATTGTCAATAGCTTCTAAAAGTAGATATTGAGCATTAGAGTCTAGATTCTTTCTAATAACTAAAAGTCTATTCAACCAACCCTGTAAACTATCGATAATAGCAGATTCTGGATTGGTTTCCGAAACTGAGGCTAATATATCGGCAATATCATGACTTAATTCAAATCCTTTAAGTTCTGCAACTTTCTTCGCAGTATAATCCAATTTTTCTTCGATTTCTTTTTTCTCTTTTTTCGTAATAGATGGTCCTGTAAGTACTAGCTTTTTTTGTTTAAGTTTTGTTTGTGAAATATTCTGCTTTAAACTAAGATTATCTGAAGAATTTAAGTCAAATTTCTCTAAAGGAATGAAATTTTCGATTGTGGGAACAATAATCAATAATTCTTTTTTGCATATTTCTAATAGTGAAGCGAGGATTTCCTTAATTTTCTCATGACTGCTAACAATCCAAAATTTCTCTGACGAGTCCTTGTTTATACTAATATAATTTGTTAGTAGGTCATATAATGATTTTTCAAGAGCTAGAATTTTCTCTGATGAAGGCACACTAACACCTAAGGATATTTCCTGAACTCTTTTATCAATTGATTCCCCCAGGTTTCTTATGAAGGTTTTGAATAGTTCAATTTCGGCCGGTATATCAGTAGAACCTAAGTTTTTAACAATGTCTCTAAATTGATTAAACATGTTTGCAATTAGTTCTGCTGATTCTGAGATTTTTTGTTTTACTGAATTGATAAGTTTGTTAAGATCACGAGCATCAACAGCAGATTGCATTCTCAAAGGTGAAATCATTCCAATAACATCGTTTAATATAAGTTGAGCAAAATTCTTTACATTTTCCTCAACTTCTGATAAAATTTCCATTGTTTGTCCAGATATGCCTTTATCAGTAAGCTTATCAATTAAATCTCCACTAATAATTTCTAGATCTTGATATAAATTTTCTTGAAATTTTTCTATAGTATGATTATTTCCTGATTCTTCAATATTCTCCTCATCAGAAACCTCAATTAAGTTATTTATGTTATTTAACATTGCGGCAAATGGAGGAATGCTAATGTAGTGTGGTATAGATTCTGTATATTTATTACTAACAGGTAAAATGAGTTTTTTTTCTATGAGCTCATCAATAATTTCCTTTACTTCTCTTTTCGATGCATTAGGTAATATACTTTGAAGTTCACTAAAAGTATATGGAAATTTTCCTAAACACTTCATATAGATGTTAATTGCATCATCAGAAAGATTAAAAGATTTTAAAAGAGTCTTCAATTTAAGAACCTATTTTTTTTTTACTTTAATGAATTTAACTTCCTTATTATATCATGAAAGAACTTATTTTTTAATATTCTGAAAAACAAATATGTAATCGAGATAATCACATATATATTTTTTAAATTGGTTCCTAAAATGTGGAATGTTAAACCTATTCTTTCTGCGAATACCTAAACTTTTTTATCTCCGAAAAACTATGCATTTAAAATATAAATTGTCTTATTGAGAAATAAGACAGAAGTTATATATCAATTAGTTTTTAAAATACTTGTAAAGTAATACGGAAAATGACAGATGTTAGAGATTATAAATGGGCGTTTCCACTAGCGGGAGGAATAATTGCTCTAATAGCTTTTTTAACACCAGCGGCTTATCTTGATACTGTCTCTGGCTCTATGTATATATGGATGTGGGGATTATTTTCAGTAAATCTTTATGGATATGGAGGTGCTACAGCATTTACACAAGATCCTGGTGAACTCATAGTTTCGGTACTTTGTTCTTTACTAGTACTAATAAGTATTATAGTAACCATTGCTAAAGGTAATAGTGCTAAGAAATATGGTGGAGAAAGTACATGGTTAGCACCATCGATTTTAATGATGATTGGTACAATAGCTTGGATAGCAGGGATGGAAATTAATGGCCGAATATTCTATGATTTTAGTCTTTGGTCTGTAGTTGATCCGGGTTTTGGAGTAATAGGTTTGTTTCTAGGGGGTATTTTATCAATAATAGGATATGGGATTTCAAAAATGAAACCAAGAGAAGCAATTTTACCTATGAAAGAGCAATTTATGGGCCCGACAATTAGCCAGTCTAGTGTTTCAGCCACCGAATTAGGAACAACTTCATTTAAGTTCTGCCCCAATTGTGGTGATAAACTTATGCAAGCAAACCAGAAATATTGTGTTAATTGTGGGTTTGAACTTAAGGATGTTTCAGAAGTTATTCCAAAAAGTCAATTTGTAAAACCATTAACAATTCCTACAGATATGGAAGAAACCCCTGTTGTAAAAGAAGATTGTCCTAATTGTGACTTGTCACGTAAACTCAAGCGTGAAGAATGTATTTGGTGCGGAAAGACTTTATAGAGCAAAGGATCTTGTTAAATTTTTTAATGTCAAGAATCTCAAGAGATAGATATATAAGTAAGGGTAATTCAAAAAGTTAAATCTTCTGAATCCTTATGCATAATGTTTAGATATTAGAGCTAAATACATATAAGAATGCCATTTTCAATAGTTAAAAAACGCAAAACTTTTCTTTTGCAAATTTTTATATTACAAGAGTTTTAATAATTTAATAAGATTTAATTAATAATTTTTGATTTTTAAAAGCGAGGATTGATATATTTGCCAAGTCGTCGGGGAGATGGGACGCTTGTATTTAAAATCTGTTTCTATGGCCCAAGCTTAGGAGGAAAAACTACAGCTCTAGATTGGGTCTATAAGAAAGAAGGTTTAGCAACGGGGGATATGCAACAAATACAAGATCCAACTGGTCGTACATTATTTTTCGATCGTGTTGTTGCAAGGGTTTCAAATGTAGTTTTTCAAGTCTATACTGTTGCAGGTCAAAGGCGTCATAAATTCCAGCGTCAAACGGTTCTTAAAGGTACAGATGCTGTTATCTTCACCTGGGATTCGCTAATTGATCAATGGGGTGAGAATATTTGGAGTTTGAAAGAATTACTTCGATTTTATGGTGATAAACTCATACCTTCAGAAGCATTTGCTCCTCCAGAAGTACCTACAGTTGTTCTTGCCAATAAACGCGATTTAGAAGATATTGTAGAGATATCAAAAATACGACAAGCTCTTGATACTGCGAAATTGAATCATGTTTTAATTTATGAGACAATCGCAATACAAGGGATTAATGTGAAGAGAGCTTTTGTGTATGCTGCTCGTCAAGCAGTTCTAAATCATTACAAGAAGCTTTCGGGAAAATCGATGGAAACTGCTTAATCTAAATTTTTAAAATCATTTTTAATTATAATTTTCTTGTTTGACGGAATTTATAATTGAAGAATAACTTTATTTATTTTATAGGTTACAAATAAACAATTTTCGATTCAAATTTTTCTTGAGATATTGTTAAGTATCCATAAGAGTTGATATCAGTAAATCTTTTGTCAGTAGGGGTACCTGGACTAAAATATAATTTACCATCTGTCCACTTTTTATTGAAAGGCCTATGAACGTGACCAAATATTATGATATCGTATATAGATAGATCAAATCTTCTGTTTAACCGTTCTATTATGTCTTGTGGTCCACCAGAACCATGAGTTATAAAGATTTTGTGTCCATATAAATCTAATTCTATTTTTTCTGGTAGATTTTTCGTTATTTTTGAATCATCCATATTACCGGAAATGGCGATGAGTTTCTCCTTTCCAAAGAATTCTTGAAATTTTTCATATATTTTATAGCTTGTAAAATCTCCTACATGAACTAAATAATCAATCTTTTTTTCGTGGAAATCTCCTATTATTAAATCTATGATCTCATGTTCTCCAGATCTTATATGGGTATCTCCAATGAGTCCGATTAATAACTCTTTTTTCTTAGTTTTAATCATCTTTTTCAGCTTCTTTCAATCTAATCTTAGTTATTTTTAAGGCAAAGTTAATGAGTTCATCCAAATTTTTCCATCTTCCTTTTTTCAACGCTTCTTTAATCCAATAATAAAGATCTTGGTCAATTGCCACAGTTGTAAAAATTGGTTTTAAAGATTTTTCTTGTTCTGAACCTGCTTTATTTAATAACCAAGATGTTATATTGGTAACCAGTTTAAAGTTCTCAGCTGACTTAATACCATAAGATTCACTCAAGCTTGAGAAAAGAGAGAGGTTTCCTATTACAACCACTTTTCCTAAATGAAAATGTATAGCAGAAATGATTGGAAGATGTTTTTCTGGTTTATCTTGCCACTCATCTCCATTAAAATAGCTATGCCATGAAGTATTTTCAGAAGAAAGTGCAATTATATTAATGTCAATATTATCATTTTCGATGGATTTATCTATTGTTAAGGTGCAACCATTAGAATGAATAATTTGAGAAATATCTCTGGTAATAAAGTGACTTTTAAAATCTTTTATGATTGGGTGGGAGTTTTTTTTTAAAAAATTTTTATCATCATATAACCGATCAGAATTAAATCTTATCCCAAAATGTTGAGTTAATTCAGATAAATTATTCTTGTTTTCATAATCCCCACCACCATCATTAATTGCAAGGAGACTCCCACCATCTTTAACATACTGGACTAAATCGTTTATTTCATCAATACTTAAATCAGGACCAAGATGAGGAACGCCTAAAACAAAGAGATCATATTTTTTTAATTTCTCGTAAGTTATTCCAGCCTCAATTTTTCCTAATTTAAATTCAGAATCAAATAGATATTGGATAAAATCTGTAAAAGTTGTGTTTTCAATAGTCAATTTGTTATTATGGGAGTAATCGAAACCTATTGTTATATTATTAGTCATAATCTAAACTTCTTTTATATTGTACAATATTGATTTAGTTTTATCTCTTTAAAAAATCATCTAAATAATTATTTACTGCTCTTCTATTGATAAATTATTTAATGTGATTAATGCGCTTCCAATTTGAACTCGGACTAGTTTTTGTATAGGAATGATTTCATATTCAATATTTCTAAATAATTCACTTACTTTTTGTTTAATCCATTTTTCAAAATTATTCTTTAATTCAATAATCTCTTCATAGTTATTTGGGTAATTTATCAGGGCTTCATCATATAATCTACCAATCATTGATATTTCGGTTAAAAAATAATACCTATTAGCGATATTTGAATCAAAAGCCTGTGCGATAGTAGCCTTCCCATCATACAATGGTGAACTTGTCGCTTTATTAATTGCAAAATTAAGGTTAGTTCGAGTTCTTCTATTGAAATCTTTCACTGCTCTGTATAGTAGAGTAGATTTATTGCCATATTTCTTTATATATCCAAAAAACTTCTTAGAATGCTTAAAAACATTTTTATTATATTCCAATGACTTTAAACGAAGATCCCTTCTTTCAAATTCAGTTAAAGAAGTATCTTCAATGGATTTATTGTAGAAATAAGGCATTTCACAAACTAGAGTAAAACTTTTATCGCCTTCAATATTTTTAAGATAATCCCATGAAGAAGTACCAGTATCAATTACTTTTTGGGGATCTTCTATACCACTAGCTTCGAGGAAATCATACTGGGCTTGGATACCCTCATTCTGGAATATTGCACCATGAAGAACCTTTCTAAAAGGAATTTCAGGTTCGCCAAGATGTAATGGCAATTCTTCTTTTTTAATAAAATCGACGAGATCTTCAAAAAGATTTCCAACTCCGCGAGTAACATAGAAGTAAACTCCTCCAAAGCCTAAAGAATTATGGAGACTATACATGAACTTAGGTTTCAATTTATTTATTAAACGCATTAAAACTTGAGTCTCTGGTAAGGGAGTCTCCCAATTGAGTTTTTTATACTTGATTGGAAATGACCATTCAATTTGGTCAAATGGTGCCATTCTAAAATAATTCTTAGTGTATTTTATTGGGTCAAAATCTCCTTTAAACCATCCCTCGTTAAGTTTTGCACCATCTATATCAATTGCTTTAATTAAATACCAAGTATAACCTGTTTCCTCGGTAAATTCTGAATTTTCTGCTAAATATCGTGATAGAAATTCTATACTCATACTTCCTATTGGTTCATTAGGGTGTGGGAATCCAAATAGGAGCGTGTTTTCATTTCCCTCTCCAATTTTTAGACAATTAATTGTATGTCCTCCTCTTGATTTTCCAAGTTCTATCAATTCCACATTTTCAAATTCTTTTGCTAATTTCTTAGTAGAATTATCCAGTTCAGCCACTGTCATAAAATCTTGATAATTAGGAATCTGGTCTAAAATCTCTGTGAGATGCATTTCTACGTCTATAATAACTTATTGAATTTCATGAAATATAATATAGGAATTTAATATTTTTTTCCTTATAAAAATGCTATAATCAAATCTACAAGCTATACTTTTAATATTGTAACTAATTAATTTTATTTATGCTAAAAAAGAATTATAAAGAAGTAGAAGAGCAAGAAGCAGTCCTAGCTGATGGTACCAAAGTAGAAGGTACTTATATAAGATGGCTAATTGATGAAAATTTAGGCGCTAAAAATTTCGCAATGAGAAGAATAGGAATTAAACCAGGACAAAGTATTCCACTTCATCATCATCCTGAAGAACATGAGATTTATATTTTAGAAGGAAACGGAAAATTTTATAATGATAAAGGGGAAATTGAAATAGTAAAACAAGGAGATTTTGTATTTGTTCCACCTAATGAAAAGCATGGCATAGATAATATAGGAAAGGGTAATTTTATTTTTCTCTGCCTTATTCCATATTTAAAAAACCAGAAATGAATTTATTAATCTTCTTGTTCGCACTTTCCAATTGCTACAACGTAATCATCTTCATAAAGTTTAATAACTCTAACTCCTTTAGCGGTTCTATGTGTAATTCTTATTGAATCAACCGGTACTCTAATCATTTGACCTTGTTCTGTTCCGATTAATATATCCATATGTTTGGCGATTTTAATTGCAATAACCTTATCATCTTTTACTTTATCCAATGAGATATTTCGAACCCCTTTGGCTCCACGTCCAGTTTTACGATACTCTTTTACGTATGTTCTTTGTCCGTAAGCATTTTGTGTAAGAGTGAGTATTATATCATCGTCGGATACGAGAAGTGTATCGATCACTTCATCATTTTCTCTTAATTCTGATCCTTTTACTCCCATAGAGTTGCGTCCCAGTTCTCTTAACTCAGATTCATCAAACCTTACTGCATATCCTAGCTTTGTTGCTAGGAAAATGTCCTGAAGCTCATTTGAAAGTCTTTTAACGCTTATAAGTTCATCATTGGGCCTGATCCTTTGAGCTTTTACTCCTGTACTCCTCAATTTTGAGAATAATTTTAAGGGCGTTTTTTTGATAATCCCCTTTTTTGTAGTCATTATCAACATTTCATTTGTGTTAAAGTTATTAATAGGTATCATAGCAGAGATATTTTCTCCTGATTGGAGTGCTATAAAATTAATAATTGGTTTCCCCCTTGCAGTTCGTTTTTGCATTGGAATATCATAACCCATAATTGAATATACTCTCCCTTTAGAAGTAAATATAAGGATTGTATCATGCGTACTACATACAAACAAATCTGTTATAAAATCTTCTTCTCGTACTGTCATTCCTTTTTTTCCACGCCCACCTCGTCTTTGAGCTTGGTATTCTGCCAGTGAAATTCGTTTAATGTATTGATTTTTTGTAAAAATCACAATAGTTGTTTCTTTTTTAATCAGATCCTTCTTTTCAATCTCTTTTATCTCATGGTGCTCAACCATCTTTATTTCTGTTTTTCTTTTATCACCGTATTTTTTTATTAAATCCTCTAAATCTTTTTTAATTATGGTTAAACGGAGCTTCTTTTGTTTCAGAATTTTAGTGTATTGATTTATATCAGCTTGTAATGAGTTTTGTTCTTCAATTAATTTTTGTTGTTCTAAGTTTGTTAATCGAGACAGTGGCATACTTAATATTGCTTGTATTTGAATATCACTTAATTCATAAGCCTCTTTTAGCTTATCTTTAGCTTCATTGGTATCTTTTGAACTTTTAATCAAATCCACTACATTATCAATGTCATTCAAAGCGATTAATAAACCCTCAACTCTGTGTAGCCTTTCCTGAGCTTTTTTTAGAAGGAATTCAGTTCTTCTTGAGATAATAATTAATCGATGTTCTATATACTCTTCAATAATTTCCTTTAGATTGAGGATTTTGGGTTGTTTTCCATCATTTATTAGAACCAGATTAGTTATAGTAAAAGTGGTTAAAAGTCTAGTTCTTTTAAAAAGGATATTTTTAATTATAACAGGTTGAGCCTTACTAGATAAATCCAACACAACACGCATACCAGTTCTATCAGACTCATCTCGTAAATCTCTAACATCTTTAAGAACTCCATCTCTTATCAGTTTTGCAATAGATTCTATTAAATCTGTTTTATTAATTAAATACGGAATTTCAGAAATTATTAGGCTCGTTTTACCTCCTTTTGTTTCAGTTTCAATTTTTCCAGTAACAGTTATACTACCATTTCCAGTATGATAAGCATTGTAGATGCCATTAGTATCTGTAATAATGCCTCCTGTAGGAAAATCGGGGCCTTTTATGATTTCCATTAATTCATCGATTGAAATTTCAGGTTCATTAATAGTAGCAATAATTGCATTGCAAACTTCAGTTAAATTATGGGGTGCCATGGATGTTGCCATCCCAACAGCGATTCCCTTGGTACCATTTAGTAAAATATTTGGAAGTTTTGATGGTAAATATAATGGTTCAGCAGTACTATTATCGAAATTAGGCTGAAACTCCACAGTATCTTTATCAATATCTTCAATTAACTCATTTGAGATTTGTGATAAGCGAGCTTCTGTATATCTATAAGCGGCAGGAGGATCCCCATCTATTGATCCAAAATTTCCTTGGGGATGGATTAAAGGATATCTTAGAGAAAAGTCTTGACCCATTCTAACTAGAGCATTGTAAACAGCCATATCACCATGAGGATGATAATTCCCAAGTGTTTCACCAACAATCTTCGCACATTTCACATGGGAACTATTATAATACCAATTGTTCTCTGCCATTGCATAAATAATTCTTCTATGTACGGGCTTTAAACCATCTCTAACATCGGGAATTGCCCTTCCAACGACCACGCTCATAGCATAATCTATATAGCTACTTTGCATTTCGTCTTTTAATAAAATCTCTTCAATCTGTTCTGAAGTCAATTATAACACTTTCTCATTTTTAATTATTTTAATTGAAACTAATCAGAATTAAATATCTAATGTTTTAACTTCATCAAAATTGCTAATAATAAACTTTTTACGAGCCTTTACTTCTCTACCCATGAGTTTAGTAAAGATTAAATCATTTTCAAGATAATCTTCGTAAGTAACTTTCTTAAGCCTTCGAGTATCTTTTTTCATGGTTGTCTCGTAAAGCTCATCGGAATTCATCTCACCTAATCCTTTGTAGCGTTGTACTGAAATTGATTCAGTATTCTTCAACTTGTATTTAGTTTTTATATTGTTTAGAAGAGTATCTTTTTCTTGATCTGAATACACATAATCTTTTGCTTTTTTATAGGATACTTTATACAGGGGTGGTACGGCAATGTATAAATGTCCCTCATCTATTAGGGGTCTTAAATACCTAAAAAAGAATGTAAGCAATAAAGTTTCAATATGAAATCCATCCACATCAGCATCACACATGATAATGACCTTATGATACCTCAACTTGCTTAAATTAAAGTTATCCTCTGACTCATCCCCATTTTCTTCTGATTCTCCATTACTACCATTTGTTACATTAGCTTCTTGAAATCCTACTCCTAATGCTTTGATAATAGCCTGAATTTCATTATTTTGTAATACCTTATCAATCCTAGCTTTCTCTACATTCAATATTTTTCCTCGTATAGGAAGTATTGCCTGATAAGTTCTATCTCTTCCTTGTTTTGCAGGTCCACCAGCCGAATCACCTTCTACTATGAATAGTTCTACTTTTTCTGGATCGTTTGATGAACAATCAGCCAACTTTCCGGGCATCCTCGCACTGTCTAATGCGGATTTCCTACGGATTAAATTTCTCGCTTTTTGAGCTGCTTCTCTTGCTAATTTGGCATTAATTGTTTTTAAGACAATCTTTTTTGCTGTATCTGGATGTTCTTCGAAATATTGAGTTAATCTGTCAGTAACGATTTGGCTGACAATCTGTCTAAGTTCAGGATTTCCTAATTTAATTTTAGTTTGACTTTCGAACTGAGGATCTGGAAGTTTAACTGAGAGCACAGCAGACAATCCTTCCCTTGTATCACTTCCACTTAATACATGTTCTTTATATTTCTTTTCCATATAATTCTCAATATAGGAGTTAAATACTCGAGTTAATGCGGATTTCAGTCCAGTAAGGTGTACACCACCTTCAATAGTATTAATTGTATTTGCATAAGTCAAAATATTAGTTTGATATCCTTGATTATATTGCATTCCTAATTCAACATAGAAAATAGAGCCGTCTTCATCTTGGGTAGAATCATTTATATGAATTATATCATTATGAAGAGGTTGCTTATCCTTGTTTAGATAAGAAATAAATTCTTTAAGACCTCCCTCATAATGAAATTCTTGTTCTTCATCATTAAATTTATTATGAATTTCAAATCTAGTATGAGGTGTGAGAAATGCAAGTTCTCGCATTCTATTACTGATAGTATGAGCACTAAAAATTTGTCCATCAGGTTCAAATTCAAAAATCTCACTATCAGGAAAAAACCTTATTTTTGTATAAGTTCCATCCCTAGTAATATTTGTTATTTCTGGTTCAGAAACTTTTTTTCCTTTAGAAAATTTTTGTTTATAGCAGTGACCATCACGGCAAACCTCTACATTCATCCATTCTGTCAATGCATTAACCACTGATAAACCAACACCATGCAATCCTCCAGAAATTTTATAACTTTTGCTATCAAATTTTCCTCCTGAATGTAAATGCTCCATTATCACTTCCAAAGCAGGTTTATTAAATTCTGGATGAATATCAATGGGAATTCCTCTCCCATTATCATGAACCTGAACTGAATTGTCCTTATAAAGTGTAACTTTTATCTCGTCCGCATATCCACCCATTGCTTCATCAACAGAATTATCCAAAACCTCAAAGATAAGATGATGGAGGCCATGTTTGCCTTGATCCCCTATATACATTGCTGGACGCTTTCGAACACCCTCAAGTCCTTTCAAAACTTTAATATCATCTGCATCGTAAGAATCTTGATTAGAGGGTTTATCAGCCATAAGAGAACAAGCTTTTATAATTTAGTTTGTTATCATAAAAATATTCAAAATACCATGATATTTTATCGATATACATATATAAAGAAGAAGTTCGCAC
>JBHLNW010000087.1:0-14378 GCA_048941185.1 Promethearchaeota archaeon | reverse complement strand
CAATATTAATGTAATACAAAATTTTACAGCTTTCAACTTCTAAGGATAATAGATTAATATATTTTAAACAAATATTGCAATATTTTACTGTAATTATAGCCCAATATATTTCCTAATGCTATTTCATGGTGTTTCATGTAATCGTCAAGTATAAGAATTACAACAGTTAGTTGGCATCCTATTGCAGGATAAAGCAATACAGCAATTAATATTGCATACTCATCAGTCAAACCACCAAAAAGTTTGAGCATTGTTAACAAATATATTTAATGATCATAAATATTCTATAATTTCCTTTAATTGCTTGATATGTTTTTTCAGGTTCTCATTTTCTTCTATATTTTTGTCCAATTTCGTTTGTAAGTCAAATTGAGACTTTCGCAGGGTTTCGATTTCTTTCAGCATGTTCTCATTTTCTTCTATTTTTTTATCCAATTTCGTTTGTAAGTCAAATTGAGACTTTCGCAGGGTTTCGATTTCTTTCAACATGTTCTCATTTTCTTCTATCTTTTTATCCAGTTTCATTTTTAAGTCAAATTGAGACTTTCCCAGGGTTTCGATCTGTTTCTGCATGTTCTCATTGTCTCCTATCTGTTTCTCCAATTTCGTAAAGAGTTTACGAACTTCTTCGTACCCATTAAATTCATTCATACGGTTAACCTCTAATAATATAAATTATGAAAAATTGGATTTTTTATAATGTTTAACATTACACAAAATAAGAATGATACTTAATAACGTTTTGATACTCATTTAAACAAACATTACAATAATTTACAGTAACTATTACAATCTCTTCTTATATTCATTGCAATGATATATTTGATATCAAAATTTAAAGAATATTAACCGTTTCACGATGATTTTAATTGACAATTATATTGAAGATAAGATCTTTATCTTGTGATGATAAATCAGAAATGCGTGTGTGCTTATCAGTTCCTATAATTTGTAAATATAGTTAAAATAATTCTTAATTTAAATTATTTCAATTACAAATGAGTACAAAAATTTTTAAAAAAAAAAAATATTATAGATTTGTAGAGGAGATTGTATTTCTAAATTGTTCGCATGGGCAATTCAAATACATCATTTCTTCTACACCCTATAATTTTGATTATTTATTCTGCTTCTTTTTTAGGTGCGGTCCTTATTATTTTAAAAGATTATAACATCATATACTTCAACATCTATATTATCAGTGACTGCACTTAGTTGCATATCTTGTTCAGGATCGATGAATTTCAATGTAGCGCCTGAATTTAGCTCATAGACATCTGACGTAGTATACTCTTGATGTCCAGCAGGATTAAGATCTGTAGATACTAAAATGATCAATCTAGCAGTTTCTCCAGGTAGTAAATCACCGATATCCCATGTTAAAAAGACTTTTTCCGATTTACCCTTAGTGTAATAACTCGCTGTTCCGTGGGTGATGTATAAAGGAAATGGAGCATCAATTTCAATTTCAGCACCAAATCTATCGGTAATCTTTGTATTTTCCATAGTATAACTAAACGGATTTGTAACCTCTATTTCTACGGCAAACTGGACCTCTGTGTTAACCAGAATTGCCAAACTCTGTGGTGGTGTATAACATATAGTGATCGGTTTAGTCATATCAAGATCTATATTATCTTCACCTTCGCGATAATAAGCCCATACGTCAACATCTTTCCAATAAAGAGGGTCAATTGTAATACACCAAGAACCACTGGTTGGCAGTCCGCTTATTGCTCCGCCATCAGTGTTGTACCACCAGTGCCATCTACCTTTAGCAGTGCTAGACCCTGCAGTATAACTAAGTTCACCTGGATCATCACTTTGGGCGAGATATGCCGTTGATGGAATTCCAGAAAGATTCATCCAGCTTTCTGCATCAGGAGAACCTGAGTTATATCCTTTCCCAGGATAATAGACATTTCCATCGATATCGTGGACAACAAATAGGCTCACTTCATCTGGGGTTGTAGTATCTCGATACAGATATACGAAACTATGATAAGGTTCTTCGAAACCTGTATGGGCGCTTACACTATAATAATCATAGAAGTCCACAGCACTTTCATCACGTTCAATTGGATCTATTACCCATGTTTGTCCATCTTGTGTCAATGTAAAGTAGCCAATAACCGATTTTTGGAATTCTTCAAATGGTTCTATGACAAAGGGCACAGTAATTTCCTTTTCATGATACATCTCACAACCCTTATACCATTCCACCTCGGCTGTATTGTACACCATCCATTCCTCCCATTTTGCCTCTGTGATCTTAATGTCAAACTCTATTTTGTGATAACATGGATCTGTAATGGTGTAAGAGATTTGTTGACCAATAACAGTTGGAGATGCTGAAATGCTATTTACTTCGAAAGTTCCAGGTATAAATGTAAACTGATTTGGAAGTGTGTCTATGACTCTCACGGTCACACCAGATGGAACACCTACATGCAAAGTGAAATGCACAATACTACCTAGACCACCGTTAGTAGAGCTCATCTCTTTTCTAATTATTGCATCTTCTAAGGCCCAATACGTATGGCCATTGTATATGCTTGCTTGTCCCCAATCATAGAAGAATATCTCAAGATTTTCATCTCCATCTACATCTGCCACAACAGGAGAAGTATGAATCCCACCTTGTGGATAAGGATACCCCCCGACATTCACTTTAAACCGATCAATTTCAGTTCCATCGTCTCCCTCTATTAAATGCAGGAAACCGTCGTCTGAGCCAATATAAATATCAAGACTTGTCGATGGTGCTACTCCGTAGAGTCCAGTTCGCGCTGGATTATGTCTAAACATAGGCCAGTCTTTATCATATGGATCGATGTTACATCTTTCTGCTAGGGCTGGAGATGAATATACGGCCCCACCAGTTGAATAACTCCATTCAAGACCGCCTGAAATGTTAAAAGCATAGACATTTCCATCGTTTGAACCAACCACTATCTCATATCCTCCATCATTATTAATATCCCCAATTGCAGCAGAAGAATACACTGCTCCGTCTGTTGCGTACATCCACTCGGTACTTCCTACCCCACCATCCCATTGAAAGCAATATATAATGTGATCAGTTGAGCCTATAATTATCTCTAGGTATCCATCACCATCAAGATCGGCAAGAGCTCCAGAAGCATATACTGCACCGCCAGTTGTAAACATACATTCTTGGGATCCTGTAGCGCCATCAAGAACATACACATTTGTATTAGGGGCACCTATAACAACTTCTAATTCTCCGTCATTATCTACATCACCTATTGCTGGTGAAGCAAAACTTTCGGGAGCTAGCCCTAGGTTACCAGTTGCAGGGAACTTCCATAGAACATCCCAATCTATACCTTCAGTTCCTAATCCATAAGGCCATCCTGGAAAATCTGAAGCCCCAATAGTAATACCTTCATCTATACCATCTGAATTGTCTCCATCGAATGCCCAAACGTTTCCATGGTAACGATTACCAATTACAAGCTCAAGACCATCTACACAGGAATCTAAATCAGCGACAGCTGGAGAAGAAGGCCACACAAATGGACCACCTACATAAAATCCCGGGAGTTTTGGAAAGGTCCAAACAAAGTTACCTTGATGATCCATGATTTCAACATACCATCCGCTTGTTGTTCCTCCGCCAATCTCTAAATCTCCGTCTCCATCCATATCTATAATAACGGGTGAGCTCCTCGCTTCATCTGTCTGAGTACCAGTTTGCCACTCAAGATTTCCATTTGAATCAAAGGTACGCCAAACACCATTTGACCCTGGAGGACCCCACATTTCATCGCTTCCTGTCACTATTTCTAAATCTGAATCAGGGTCCGTTCCATGATTATTGACATCATGGCCCAGATCAGCAATCGCTGAAGATGAACCATAATAACCCCAGGTATACCAATGCATATCATATGTCCATTCTTTCCTGAGTATTTCATGTGCACTCGTACCAATTGCAATATAATCGGAATCTGAAGTACTTGAGCTTTCCTCTTCTCCTTTAACAAAAGTCGGTGTAAATACAAAAATCAAAATTATAAGCAAACAAGAAATTAGGAAAATTCCTTTTTTTTTCATTTAATCACTCTCTTCTTTTATTGATTATAGTTTTTTATTATAGAGTCTCCTAAATTTTTTAATATGGATTGCTAAGAATTTCACCAAAAGACATTTTTGTCGTCTTTGACAAAAAGGTCAAAATAAATAGATGTCAAATCAGTATTTAAATCTTTTCAAAATTCTAATATTATTGATATTCGAACTATAATCGCATTTTCAAGGTTTTAGATATCAAACTTTCAAACGATGAAATCAAGAAATTAGGAGATGTATGGAAGCTTGTCCAACCGAAGTTATATATGATACACCCATTCAAAAAGCGCATGAAAGATTCCCCTGTCTTGACAGCAGAGATCTGAAAATTATAAAGCTTTTCTAAATTTATACCAGTAAGTTTGGTAAATACCTTCCACATCAGTAATTACCGCATGACAAATGCGACAGCGAAGCACTTGCATTGTTCTCTTGTTCTCAAGGAAATTCATGCATTACCAAGGATTTAAGGATTTATAAAGGACAACATGTTTTACTGGATTTTAATTAACTCTATCTATTAAATTAAATAAAAAAAAGGATTTAATAAATCTTGAATTATGCTATTGAAGATGGATCATCTTCATTTACATGCTCATTTCCTTGATCTATCACCTTAATTGTGTCAACCGCTGAAAAAGATAAACCATTCGTTAAAGACCCCGATAAGGAAATCTCGACAGAATCACCTACAGACAGGAGAGATTGGAGACTTGTTCTATCAAACTTCACCATCAGATCGAGTATTCCATCATCATCATGATCTCCAATGCAAGTTGGACTGAATTCAGCAAGAATTGAATCTTGTAGTAGTAATGTCGTAATATCTATATCCTCCACGTTATACTCTGCTGGAAGTTCAATATACGCTGTAACCCATTTACCTTTACTCTTCAAATTTAATATATCTGGATCTAAATTCAATTCGGCCGTAAAGGACGCAGGTCTAGCATAATATATTTCTCCTCCTATATATAATAAGAACAATCCATCATCAAAAAGAGGTGTTGCTACGTATTGATTCGGGCCAATCTCTGTCTTCTCACCATTTTTTGTATCATAAAAGACTAGACGACCACCCTCTGTCCATCCTACAAGACCGTCATGGACATAAGCTCCAAGCGATTTTGATAAGCCATTATCGGTTATTTGTGTTAAGATACCAGTTGAATAATCATATACATATATCTCCTCACCATTTCCTGCAGGAGCGCCTTTATACGCGACTAAACCATCGTGAAGCCATCCACCATAAGTATACCAGGGATCTCCTACGTGAACGATTTCCCCTGTATAACAGTTATAAAGATATAATTTCACGATAGTTTTACTGTCCACTTCTCGGTTAGAATAAAATAGAATCAAACCATCATGAACTTGGGGATAGTAATCATTATTTGTATAAGAATCCGAAGTAACTCGTATTATCTGGCGTGGAGCACCTAGTATTCCTTTATAATCATAAAGCCAGATATCCCCTCCACTTGCCCATACAACTAAACCATTATTAATCTTGGGATAGGATCCACTAGCAATTTGGATTAATTCATGAGTATTGTAATCATACAGCATAACGCTGCTACCAGACCACCACGTGATTAAATCATCATCAACAAAGGATAAATGATCGGTGACATCATTATACGTAATTCTGAAAGGTTCGGGAGATTCTAATCGCGTATCATAACAAAACAACTCGAAATCACCATCAACATTTTCGCTCCACACTATGAGTCCATCATCTATCCTCAAGTGGCGATCTGCGTAGGTGTTGTCCGTGATTCGGGTAGTTTCAGCATTAGAGACATTGTAGAGATATACATCTAATTCTGGACTTTGACCTGAAACTCCCGATAACCACACTATTAACCCGTCATCAATCCATCCATCGGTATCTAATACATCATTGTATGATATCCGTATTATTTCGTATTCCATACTAGCACTTTTAAGATTTTCCTCATTATTAGATGCTTTTAAGGAATTATAACCATTTGGGGCGTAAAAACATAATATTGGCGTAAGTATTATTAAGATCAACAGGATTAAGCAAACTTCTAATCCATTGACATTTTTTATTTTTCTCACCCTCGATACAACTAATTATTTGTTTTATAAATTGGATTGAAAACAAAATATTTTTGATCGTATTTATAGATTTTCGAGTTAATATAGTGATTGAAAGTTACAAAAATATGGAATCAATGTCGAAAAAGAAATAATTTCCCCGAAGATTCATATATCCTAGTATAATATTTTGAGATACAATTCCGATTTAATCTAAAATGCTTTAGACTATTTATTTCTTTTATTATAATATTGAGTAATTTCATTTATCAATTACATTAAAATTTTTATTCTAATGGTCAAAACCAATAAATGAATTGAATGTCTCACCCATATTTTTTTGTTCTCTTTCGCATAGTTGTCTTTCCTGTGGTGCTTGCCAGTTTATTAATAGTTGATATTTATTTATTTGGGTGTAATTTTATGAGCTAATCTGTATGTAATTATTAAGAAATACCATCTCTCTAATTATCTAGTATATTGTTCAATAAAAGAATAATACTGTAATATCCATGAATTAATAAGAAAGAGATATTTATATCTAATTATGGTATTAATACGAAGAGAAGGAGTTCTCTTAGAAGCAACTGAGAACGAGTTTGAAAACCAAGCTGTCTTAAACCCTACAGTGGTTCAGCAAGGAGATACATTACACTTATTCTATCGTGCTGTAAAAGAAGGAAATTATTCAAGTATTGGGTACTGTAAATTGGAAGGACCTATGAATATCGTAGAAAGGAAAAATGGTCCTATTCTATACCCTGAACATGATTATGAAATACACGGTACAGAAGATCCTAGAGTCGTTCTTCTTGATGGTACTTATTATATGTTTTACACAGCTTATGATGGAAAAAATGCGTTAGTTGCATATGCAACTAGCAAAGACCTAAAAACGTGGGAAAAGCATGGAATAATTTCAGCTAAAATGAGATATGATGAAGCAGGGAATTATTTCCGCTCTTCAAAATTAAAAGAGAAGTATCGTTTCTTTATATCGTATTATAAGGATGTTGTTGCTGAAGATGTCCTCTTATGGGAAAAGGATTCATTCATTTTACCAAAAAAATACAATAATCAATTTGTACTATTCCATAGGGTATTACCAGATATTCAAATTGTTTGTTTCAATGATTTTAAAGATTTAACAATCGATTTTTGGAAGGATTATCTAAAAGACTTAGGTAATCATGTCGTAATAGAGCCAAAATTTGGATATGAATCAAGAAATATAGGTGGCGGAGCGCCTTTAATAGAAACTGAGAGAGGTTGGCTGATGATATATCATTCTGTAGAAGATTCTAATATGGGTAAGGTATATCACGCAAGTGCGGCCCTTCTTGATAAAAAAAATCCTTATAAGGTAATTGGGCGACTAAAACAACCTCTTTTTTCGCCAATAGAAGATTATGAGAAATTTGGAGATATAGATAATGTTGTTTTCCCTACAGGTACTGCAATATTTGGGGAAAGACTTTATATTTATTATGGTGCTGCTGATAAAAGAATAGCCGTAGTATCGGTACATCTGAATAAACTTCTTCACGAACTCTTAGCATCTGATTTAGAAGTTGGAATTGGATTTTTAGCAGGACAGATCTTTAATCTTACAATCAATGAAGAAAAAACGTTAACTCAACTTAAGAATCAATTGCATCAAGACGAAAAAGTCTTATTGATGGCAATTGGTTGGTTAACAAGGGAAAATAAGGTTTTATGTAGATTTAATTCAGACGATTTATTCATTAGGTCAATAGAGTAATTGTTAAAAGTAAAATAATTCAAAGGTTTTAATCTTATTTTACTTGTTAGCCTAAATATTTAAATCATTAATATTAAAAAATATTATGAAAAGATATCCAAATCTAAAAACTATTGCTTTTATTGGTAATTATTTACCAAGGAAATGTGGAATTGCTACTTTTACGAAGGATTTGTTAAATGCTGTATCTACTGAAGCACCTCAATTAGAATGCTGGGCGTTGGCAATGAACGATATTGTTCAAGGATATCCTTATCCAAGTCAAGTTCGATTTGAATTGAATGCAAATCGATTAACAGATTATCAATTAGCTGCCGAATTTCTTAATGTAAATAAAGTTGATATTGTGTGTGTTCAACATGAATTTGGAATCTATGGAGGAGAATATGGTAGTTATATTTTAGCTTTACTTAAAAATCTTAGAATGCCTATTATTACAACATTACATACTCTTCTACCAAAACCTAATCCAAAACAAAAAGAAATAATCAAAACAATAGTAAAAATTTCAGATCGAATAATTGTTATGAGTAAAAAGGCAGAGATATTTCTAAAAGAGAATTATAACCTTTCTAAGGAAAAAATTCACCTAATTCATCATGGGATTCCAGATTTTTCATTTATCGATCCAAACTTTTTTAAAGACCAGTTTGGAGTTGAAGGAAAAAAAGTATTAATGACATTTGGGTTGATTAGCCCTAGTAAAGGAATAGAAATAATGATTGAAGCCTTACCAGATATAATTAAGAAATTTCCTGACGTTATATATATAGTTTTAGGTGCTACTCACCCAAATTTAAAGAGGAAGCAAGGTGAATCATATCGCCATTTTCTTCAAATAAAAGCTAGAGAGTTAGGTGTGGAAGACCATATAATATTTCATAACAGATTTGTAGATTTAAAAGAATTATGTGAATTCTTAGGAGCGGCAGATATCTATATCACCCCATATTTAAATAAAGAACAAATTGTTTCTGGAACATTGGCTTATGCACTTGGAGCGGGTAAAGCTATTATTTCTACTCCTTATTGGTATGCTGAGGAAATCTTAGCTGATGGAAAAGGGATAATAGTTCCTTTCAAGGACTCTAAATCTATAGCTAATCAAATTTGTTTTTTATTAAATAATGAAGTAGAAAGTCATAATATGAGGAAAAATGCCTATATGTTCGGTAGAAATATGATCTGGAAAGAAGTCGCTAGAGCATACCTAAATACTTTTGATGATGTTAAAGAAAATCGATTAATTCATCCAAAAACTGTATTTCAGAAGAAATATTTGAGATTTACTCCATTTGAAATGCCGTATCCTAAATTTGAGCATCTTTTTCGTTTAACAGATGATGTTGGCATCTTTCAACATGCAAATTATATAATTCCAGATCGTTTTCATGGTTATTGCACAGATGATAATGCTAGAGCACTAGTAGCAGTATTGATTGCTCAAAAATTATCATTTGAAGAAGAATTTTTAAAAAATTTTGGATATAGGTATTTAAGCTTTTTATTATATGCCTTTAACGAAAAAAATAACCGGTTTCGTAATTTTATGGGTTATGATCGTACATGGGTTGAAGAGATGGGATCTGAAGACTGTCATGGTCGAGCAATCTGGGCTTTGGGTGTGACAGTTGCATTATCAGAGAAAAGAGAAACAAGTGATATTGTTTTAGATATTTTTGAAAAAGCAGTGAGTAAATTATTGAACCTTAATTCTCCGCGTGCCTTAGCTTTTGGGCTAGTAGGAATTCATGCTTACTTAGAAAGATTCAGTGGAGATATTAAAATTAAACGATTCAGAGAAGAAATCGCTAATAAATTATTCTCTTTTTATAGCAATAATGCTTCAGAAGATTGGCCTTGGATTGAAGATATACTCGCCTATGATAATGGAAAAATCTCACAAGCTCTGATAATGTCTGGGCAATGGTTACAACGAGGAGATATGATCGAAGCAGGAACAAGATCATTGGATTGGTTAATTCAAATTCAGACTAATAAAAAAGGACAATTTTCTCCTATAGGGAATAATGGTTGGTATCCTAAAAATGGAGAAAAAGCAAGATTTGATCAACAACCAATCGAAGCCCAAAGTGTTCTTGAAGCATGTGTTGAGGCTTATAAAAGCACTCAAGATAAAAAATGGATTGTTAATGCACATCGTTGTTTAGAATGGTTTTTAGGACGTAATGATATGCATCTGTCTCTTTACGATTATAAAACTGGAGGGTGTTATGATAGTATAACTCCAACTGGAATAAACAGAAATCAGGGAGCAGAATCTACTTTAGCTTGTTTGCTTTCTTTTTTAAATATGTATTCATTAGATAATATAACAGAAATAGATTTAGGATTAAAAATAAGTGAGAGCGTTAAAGATTAAAGTTATATTAATCATTTTCCTACTCTTCTAAAACATTTTTTAGACTCTAAAAGGAGATAGCACTTTTCTATAATAGTTCGGTTATTTCACTAATCCATGTTAAGTATTCTCTTTCAATAAATAATCTTTTAATCTTCTCTTAGATCTTTGTTATTTTAGACGAAAGTTGTATCATTTATATCATGAATGGGCGCTCTATTCTTAATTTTAAAAGTTAAAAATTTATAAACTTAGATATTTTCCTATTTTTCTGATATTAAATGATTATTTAAAATGAATAATCTAGTAAATAGGCATTGATGTCTATAATTAGGCATTCTTAATTTTCAATTTCCTCTGATTTTATTCATACTAAAAAAGTGGATTTTTTATTTTATCTAATTATGGATAGAATAAGCATGATGCCCAAAAAGGTTTTGATAATCATTTCAATATAATTTATTGATATAAATTAAGTTATTTTATTATAAATTATTCTAAATTATCTCAATAAGTTATACAATTAATACTCTCTCAATTTTCTTGGTGAGTTTTTCAGATTTTTTAGAATCCATGAATAAACCATAACATTCTTCCATCCATAATTTTTCATGTGATTTAACGTTAGTTCTTTTAAGTCACCATTTAGAATAAGCTCTTGAATTTCAATAACTTTATGGGTTTTTGTCCATTAATATAAGGAGGGCTTTGGTCAATAAAACCAAATATATATTCGAATTGCATACTTTATACTGGAATTATTCTTGGAGTATAAAGAATTAAATAACTATATTTGTATGTTAATGATTAGACCTTTAAATGGACAAAACTTATTAAGTTTCAATTAAATTATGAATTCCAATTATTCAAAGCTTAATGTTATATCCTCTTTTCGGTCAAAATCAAAATTTTCAATTTCCTCTTATTTTATTCATACTGAAAAAATGGAGTTTCAAAAATGTCGACGATGGTAATATTATTACCTTATACTTAATTTCAATATTAAAAAAAAATGTAATTTCTTAATCTAATAATGAAAAAGAAACATAATGTGATATATAATGGAAAATCTTTTCAATTTAGATTTCGCGAAAAAGGTTTGAGCCTTTCAAAATTGGGCGTGAAGTCTATTTCCGAATTGAAAGGATTAAGCAAATGTACTGAACTTGAAGAATTAAAACTTAGATTTAATAAAATTAATGAAATAACGGATTTAGAATCTCTTACTAACCTTAGGACTCTTGATTTGAGTTATAACAACATTACAGAAATCAAGGGAATTGAACACCTTGAAAATCTCTGTTCGCTAAATCTGAGTTATAATCAAATTAATGAGGTAAAAAATCTTGACGACCTAAAAAAATTGGAAAGTCTTGATATTTCAGGAAACAACATCTCAAAAATCAATGGATTGGAGGAATTGCATAATCTTAGGATTTTAGATCTTTCTAGAAATAAAATAAAAAAAATAGAACACTTAAATCACTTGTCGAATCTAACGAAGCTATACTTATCGGATAACAAGATAAATAAAATCGAAAATATTGATCACTTATATAATCTAATGAAGCTATATTTGTGGAATAACAAGATTAAACGTATTGAAAACTTAGATCAACTAAACAATTTAGATACTCTGAACTTGGATTTAAACCAACAAATCTCAAAAATAGAAAACCTCCAACATCTCTCCAAACTAAAGACTCTAAATCTGGGGGGCACATCCATAGAGAAGATTGAGGGGCTTGATACGCTTATTTCGTTGGAACAGTTGGGGATTGGAAGTGTTGTGAAAAATTACTTCGATATTGAAGGATTGGCAAATTTAATAAATCTAAAAGAACTCGAAATTCATAAGTTCTATCTATGGAATGAGAGTTCCCACTATCAACTATGGTATAAGCGTCCCATCCAAGCCTTTAGGTTCATCAGCATGATAAAGGCGAATGATTACAAGAAGATAAAAGATTGGAAAGACCTCTTCATCAATTTTCCGGGGAACATGGTTGATTTTCTATGCAATAATAATTCAGATTATCAGATGGAATGGCTTTATAAACAATGTTCAACGAAAATAATAGATTTTGCAGAAGAAATTTTAAACGAGCCCGAGTTTGAAGAATTGCGAATGAAAAAAGAGGATGAGTGGAAGGAGACATTAAAAGTTATCCAAGAGGTCCTTTTTAAACCATCAAAAGTACCAATAAATTGGATTAAAATGCGAAATAAGACTTCAGAAACAGAAGGAGACCGTATTTTTTGCGTGTATGCCAAGCGTCCAGATTGCCAACTTAATAATGTTGACATGGTTGAGCTTCTCGAGAACATTAACAAATGGGGGTTATTTCATCCTTCTTTCATTGGGCGCCTTAGTCCGATGAATATAGAAACCTCTGAAGGGCAATTATGGGACTTTAAGCATGATCCAACACTCTCTTCCAGGGGTTCGATTTTCATTAAACTTGACCCATCAGACGACTTCAAGAAATTTTTTAAAACTGAAATGCTACACATAGGAAAATTCAAGCTGAAATTGAGGTTGTTTGATTACTTTAATAAAGGTCCACTCGACGCGAATGGAACACCATTAGGGACTAATTTCATGATTTTGAGCATCCCTTTTAGCGGGGAAATATGGTTCGAATACCCCTTAAAGGACATTATTCAAGATAAAAATGACTACTGTGGATTTTTTAGAACAAGAGCATGTCAAATATTTGAGAAAAAATATGAAAAATTTTTAAATCACCTAAAACAGTCAGTAGACGAAGAGATTGGTACAGGGTTTTATGTCAAAAAAAGTAAGACAAGCAAGATTACATTCTCAGATATCTTTTTTGGGAAGGACTATAATAGTTTATTATAATTCCAGGCTAATTTAATTTATTTGACTTTTTTTGTTAAACGATAAATCCTGGATAGTCTTAAAGGTTTCTTAATCCTTAAAAGATTATGTTTAATTAGACTTTTCTTCTGCGTTGCCATTATAAATGAATCGTTCTCAACAATTCATCATTTTTTCAATTTGATCCCTTGCATATTGTTCAATATCGATTACTTTCCATTCATTAATTTAACATATTTAGTTCTTGTATATTCAATAGCATTTGGGGAGAAATCTGAAGTTGTTACCACCATACCCCAGTTATAGAGATATTAGAAAGTCATCCTGAACGGAAAGTTAAAAAAAGGAAAGAGATCTATTTTGAAAAGAATCTTAAGAGGGAAAAAAAGAGAATGATTTTTGAATATATAAAATTTTAAATTTATAAATTTTTATTAGTTCCCTAAATTTTTGAAATTCTGAGACCTGATCTTGGATAATTTCATTAACATTTAATATTTCATTTAAATCAAATCTAATTTCTTGCTCCACGGGTCAATCAACCAATTAAAATATTGATTTAATAATTGATTATTGATCTAAAGTTACAATTCTATCTAATCAAAGAAAATACAACTAAAAATATTCAATTGTTTATATATAAGAAAATCATCATCAACATGTTTAACGTGAAATAACCGAAAATTAAGATAAAGATTTTTCGACAATCTTTTTCAAATTTTGATTTTATGACATTTAATAAGATTCCGTCTGAAACTTTATCTACATACATACAGATCCTCTTTTTTAAATAGTCAAAAAGTTATATTTAAGAATGATGACAATAAAAATGAAAAAAAGTTTTGCCTGTTTAATGCTATTTCTGATGATTTTTTTAATTCCCATACACCACAATTATTCTGAACCTACACATGAGGAGTTAAAAATAAGAACAACTAGTTTAAAACCAGCAGGATTTTGGAATAATTTTACATATATCCTTGGTCGGAGATATATACAAGCTTTAATAGTTAATAGCCTAAAAATATAAAAAATACACATGATTAGATTTATGTAATTTATTTAATTTATGAGAGATAATAGAATGTTTACAATTTGCACTGCATTTGTGGCAGATGGGAAATTAAAAGAATATATTAAAAGTCTTCCTGAATCGGAAAAAAGATTCAATAGAGAAATTGGTGTTCTTTTTAGAAAATTCTTTCAATGTCAAATACAACCACATATTATATGGGCAATAACGGAAT
>JBHLNW010000086.1:0-14472 GCA_048941185.1 Promethearchaeota archaeon | reverse complement strand
TTAGTACTTCTAGCTCTTTTTGCTGAAAATTTGGGACTTACTCTATTAGAATTATTAACTCCTATTCAAATGATAGTATTTAGTTTGGTAACTATGCTTTATATTCCATGTTTCGCCACCATTATCATTATTGCAAAACAAACAAATTGGAAATATGCTCTAAAAATTTCAGTTATGGAAATTGGTATAGCTTTGCTGATTGGAGGGATTATTAACTGGGGATTTATTCTATTTTCAAGCTTATAAATAGATTTAATTATTTAATTAAAGGTTGTTACTGAAATCTAATATTTATAAATACATAAAGTCATGTTTAGATTTAGTTTAAGAAGATATAAAATAAATAACCATAAATCTAAAATAAATGCTTTATTCATATTAATTAATAGAAAATAAAATTGATAATTCTATTCAATGTTTGTTGAATATTTCTATTACTTAAAAGAACGTTTACCAATAAGCATCACAGAATATATGACCTTAATGGAAGCTCTTAATAAGGGGCTTATCCATAACATGGTCGAGTTTTATTACATATCACGCTCAATTCTATGTAAGAATGAGCATCATTTCGACATCTACGATATTGCATTCGCTAATTTTTTCAAAGAAGCTATGTTAAAATTCCCAGAAGATATTAAGCAAGAAATCTGGGATTGGCTTAATAAAGATATCACTCTACCAGAACTTATAGAGGGCTTAAAGTTAATACTTCGTGAATATCAACAATATCTTAATATAGAAAATCTAGAACAATTTCTAGAGGACCTTTTAGAAAAATTTAATACAAAATATGGTGATACTGCATTAATCAATGCTCCAAATGAAATTAAAGATGAAATCTGGAAATGGTTAGAGAAAAATTTCGATTTGTCTGAAGTAGGTGGGAATTTCCAGGAAATGATGAGTCAATTTTTTGATCTCGAAGAAATGCAAAAAAGATTCGACGAATTAATGCAAATGCAGGATGAGGAACATAATGGAGGCAATCATTGGATTGGAACTCAAGGAGCTTCCCCATTTGGTCATGGAGGTCAAAATCCTACAGGAATGAGAGTTGGAGGTTCCTCTGGTATGAGAATGGCAATGCAAATCGCCCAAAAGAGAATTTTTAAAGATTATCGAAAAGATATCGTTCTCGATACAAGACAAATTAAAGTTGCTTTAAAACGACTTAAAAAACTTGAAGAAATCGGTAAAAAGGATGAATTAGACTTAGATAAGACTATTGACAAGACTGCTAAGAACTGTGGAGACATCGAAATTGTATTTGATAAAAAAAGGAAAAACAATGTTAGAATGGTTCTCTTAATGGACGTTGGAGGAAGTATGACACCATATGCTCATTTGGTCAATCTACTTTTTTCAGCAGCTAATAATATGTCACACTGGCGCGAATTTAAACATTATTACTTCCATAATTGCATTTATGAGTCGCTTTATTTCAATGCTCGAAGGAATCCAGATGAGGCAATTGAATTTAATGAGTTTTTGAAAAAATATGATAATAAATATAAAGTAGTACTTGTAGGAGATGCTGCAATGGCGAGTTGGGAGCTTACAGAGAAATATGGTTCAATTTACTATTATCATCGAAATGAATTACCTGGCATATATTATATCAAAGAGCTTGCTAATCATTTCAAAAATAACATAGTTTGGTTAAATCCCGAACTTATCAGACCCGAATGGGCGCCATGGACAAGGAAAATAATTTCGAGTGTTATCCCAATGTTTGATTTAACAGTTGAAGGAATTGAAGAAGCAATGGATTATCTGCGAAAAGGGGGAAAAAACATGTATACAACAGTTCAAATGCTCAAAGGATTGAATTATTAATTTATTAGCTTTTTAAGGCTTTTCAATTCTTTAAGTAAGTCCCAACTAACTATAGGATTTTCTTTAATTTCTAGAACCTCCAAATTAGGTAATTCCTCTAAGCCTTCTAAGTTTTTTATTTTATTGTATGAAAGATTTAGATAATTAAGATTTTTCAGATTCTCTAATCCTTCCACTTCCTCGATGTGATTATTACTTAAATCTAAATTTTCGAGATTAACTAGATTATTTAAACCTTCAATTTTTTTTAATTTATTTTTATTCAGGAGAAGTTCTTTTAACCTTTGGAGATGACTTAAGTTCTCAATTTTAGAAATCTGATTTCCACTTAATTCTAAATCTTCCAAATTAACAAGTGAGTCTAATCCATCAATCTCAACTATAAAATTAGATTCTAAATGAAGTTTTTTCAAATTAACAAGACGCTCTAATCCTTCAATTTTTCTGATATTGTTCTTCTCTAAATAGAGAGCGATTAGATTAGAGTTACGTTTTAATCTTTTTATATTCCCTATTTTATTAATATTATAACTTTCTAAATAGAGGTGGCCATCGTTAATAAAAACTCTTTTCTTTCCAACTTTTATAAATTCCATAATAGACTATCAGAAATCTATATTTAATAATGAAATTACTTAAAACTCTAAAGATAATTCTATTAAGAGTTATATTTTAAAAACTAAGTATCTGAAAAATTAATTATTTAAAATTTTACTAGATTTTTCTTAAAGTCGTATTGTCAATTGATATTTTGTATGAATCATAGAACATAGAGAAATATTTTTGGTAAAATTCCTTTTTCTTTGTTAGTATATATTCTCTCCCTTCAATATTTATTTTGCCATTAGACCAAAAAATCGGACCTTCTAAATCAAAACGAATGTTCCCTTGTTTTTTGACAATATTTCCTTCTTTAATGACGTATTCTAATTCTGATAAAGCCTTCTTTAGGAGTTTATGATCCTGTGAAAGCTCTATTTCGTTAATATCAATATTAAGGATATTTATATCACCATCTGCTCCAACACCAAGATTACCTTTAATGCTTCCTAATCCAAGAGATTTTGCGGGACTTGCTCTCGTTAAACATACAAAATCAGAAAAACTGAGTATTTTATCATTGTTAACAACTGAATGGTTTTTTAAAAAGTCTTTATTCATATCTTTCATTAGATTATCTCGAGCATCCTTACTTATTAACCAAGTAGCAATTTCAGGAATATCTGAAATATTTGCGTAGTTAGGAAAATTTAAAGTAAGACTTATTTGAAACTTATTATTAACATTTAAGGCTAAATCAATTGCGTTAGCCCATAATACGCAATCATGATAATCATCTTTATTGAAATTTCTGATTGAGACAAAAGAATCTCCTTCAAATTCTAAAGCAGAACTTATAAGCTTATGTGGATTATTTAAAATCTCTTCAGTAAACATAGAATGGATGAATCTTCGGTCAGAAGTTATTAAAGGATTTATTTTATTAAATCCTATAAAAGATAAGTCAATGTCATATTCTTGGTTTTCATTTAAATAATCAGTAAATTTCTTATTATCTCCATTAGGAGCATATGTATTAGCATGAGCAATATGAAAAAGCTGCTCTCTTTTAGTATTTAAATTAGAATTTTGCTGAGTTCCGAGATTTAAAGAAGATAATTTTTCTAATAAGGTAAAAAGATTATTTTTACCAACTTCAGTTTCATAACCTTCAATATGAGCATGTATTGAGTGTGGTAATCCTAAAGCTTCATTACATTTTACTAGGTTTTCATATACATCTAATGCTGAGAAATTGTATAATCTTCCAGTTTGAGAGAGATTATCTTTTAGTTCTCTGAAATTCCATGTTTCATTTTCGAAGGGATTATAAACTTTAAATCCAAAACCGTATGTCTTAGACAAAAGATCTGATAAAAAGACTGCCATATCATCAATTTTTCCTCTCTGAAATTCAAGCTCTAAAGGCCAAAAATTACTAACATTTAATAACATTGCTTTATCGAGAACTGGTAATTGTTTGAAGTTAAATATTGTTTGTTTCGCTAAGGATGGGAAGACATTGGCTTCCACAATAAGAGTGTATCCACTAGAAATATAGCTTCTTGCTATATTCTTTAAAGTTAAACCCCTCCAAATTTCCTTAAATAAATCATGATTTGTGCCTAATAATCGAGCCCAGTTTACTTGCTGTGATGCTACATGAGTATGAATATCTATAGCTGCGGGTATAACCGTTTTCCCTTTTGCGTCAATTTCTCTTATGTTTTTTTCACTACTAAATTTTTCAATGATCTTACCCGATTCAATTAATATATCTTTAATTTCACCGTTTACATCATTGATAGGATCAAAAACTAAACCATTTTTAATAATTAATCTGTTCATTTCTAAAATTCCTAAAGTATTATTTTCTAATTATATTCAATAATTCATTTATCTCAAGAACCGAATCGCTTGTGACTTCCACATTTACACCAATATTCTTATAAACTAAATTATCATTTTCGATTCCGGTTATTTGATTTGCCCAAATAGATACTGGTATAATTATTGTTCCAACGGGAATATCTTCTTCCTCTTTTGGTTTTATTATTACCGTACCAAAATTATTTGTTAACCTTAGATTTAGATTTGATTGAATGTTTAATTTTTTGAAATCTGTAGGATTAATGAGTCCAATTCCTAATTTTTCTTTTAATGAATTATTATCTCCGAAAGAATACTCCCTGGCTTGATCAAAATCAACCATTCTTACTGTATTTACCTTCATTTCCATAATTTCAAACTCCCTTTAAAGCTTCAATAATTTTATTTAGAATTTCCTCATCAGTATATATATCACTTGGAGGATTCAATATTTTTTTTAATTCAATAGGGACATGATCTAGCCGATAAGCTAATCCTCCACATTCAATGCCAGTTATAGCTGAGGGGAAGATTACATCTGCTACATATGAAGTTGCGGATTGTTTATTATCTATGAGAATTAAAGGTTTTTTCATCAATTTTTTACTTAATATAGAAGGAAAATGCGAAATAGGATCAGTTCCTACTATTATAGAACAATCAAATTCCTCGTTTTCTATTTTTGAAATGATAGTTTCAGAAGTTTCAACTAATTGATTATCAGAGAATAGTAAACTGTGATTTTTCCCGAAATTTGAGAGAGCTATATGTTCAAAGCCTACCATATTATAATGTCCCCCTAACATTATAACAGACATTCGTCCTTTTTGTTGTTTTACATTTATTAATTGCACTAATTCGAGTAATTCCTTAATAACATCCTCTCCAGATTGAGGTCTTAAAAGCCCCTGACCAATAAAAATAACTCCATTCTCGGCTCCTGTTAAATGAAGCAATAATCTTTTAAGATCATCTTTATCTATACCTGCGACCCCTATATTTGGAATACTATCTGGATTGCAACATTCTTCTTTTAAAACACGAATTAAATCAATATCTTTTCCTGTTTCAATTTGAAGTGCAACATCTCTTACTCCCATTACTCCAAATGAAGCGGTTTTTACTGGATCTATAACAATTAAGGTTTTAATTTCTCTTCCCGTCATTCTAAACTTTCCTCTAGAAAAAAGAACCTTATTTAGTAAACGTGGAATCGATTCCGCTGCATTAGCTCCCCATAAAATTAATAGATCAGCCTTATTAATAATCTCTGTAATTGTAGTTAATGTAATTCCTGTTTCTTTAGATGTATTTAAAACTTTTCCTTGACAGATTACTGAATTAGAGTCTATAAATCCATTTATAAATTCAGCTAGCTCAATTCCTTTGAGTTGAGCCTCACAGCTAACGGTTGAAAATCCATATAAGAGAGGCTGAGAAGAATTTTTAATAATCTTAATAGTTTTGTCTAATGCTTCATTAAAGGACACTACCTCTAAACTTTCATTTTTTGTTACTTGAGGTTTAGTTATTCGATTTTTGGCAGTTATTTGATCAAATCTTTCTTTGCCTTTCAAACATGCTCCTAAAACTTCGTCAATATATAATCCATCACTTCTAATAATAATATCATCACATAATAGTGAACAACCCGAACATGTAACTCGTTTGCTACTCATTAAAATCAACACTTTAATAATAACTTCAATTCTAAAAATAAAAATTATACATAATCAATTTTAACAGCATCACGAGGGCAATAGGTCTCACAAACACGGCATTCTCTCTCTCGCCCTTCTGCTTCTATTCTTCGGCAATGCTCCAAATTCAATAATTCACATTTCCCACTTTTAACTTGAAATAACTGATGCTTATCTGGGGGGTAATCTGGTGCTTTTCCACTTAATGTGGGAGGACAATACCTAGCATTTACAGGACATACCGTAACGCAAATACCACACCCATCACATAAATCTGTATCTACATCAATTCTAAGCTCTTTTTCCTTTCCCTCCTCAGATCCTAATAGTTCCTTTAATTTATCATAATCTTTTTTGTATTTTGGTTCCAAGAGTGGGGTACAATCATCAACTTTTACCTTACCTTGCAGTAAATCTAATGCGAAAGCCATACAAGTTGGTTTCCCACACTTTTTACAATTTGTTTTAGGTAAGAATTTATATAACTCCATGAAATTACTTACGGGCATTCAGCAACACCTTCAATATTTAATTATTCTTCGCTTTCGAGTAATGAATAATGTTTTGAAATTTATTAATTTCTTTAGTTTATTTATTATAAATAACTTGTAATAGAAATTAAAAATATAAATAAAAATTAATAAAAAGTCCATAAAATATTAGCCATAAAGTTAAAGGAATTTATTTCATTGATAACTTTAAGGCCAATAAATTAAAATTTTAACTAAAAACTGAAGTGATTAAGTAGAATGTCAGAAGAACAAGTACCTGATATTGATTTGAAAGAAATGATGATGGATGAGCGAACTAAAAACATCAATAAAAATATGGAGAGAATTAAACATAAAATCGTTATAATATCTGGAAAGGGCGGTGTTGGTAAAACTACCGTAGCTATCAACCTTGCTATGAGCTTAGCTAGCATAGGATTGAGAGTTGGAATTCTTGATGTCGATATAACTGGACCAAATGTAATTAAAATGCTAGGTATTAGCTCGGAACTGAAACCACGAGTTGATGTTGAAGCAAAAAAGTTTTATCCTATTGATGGGCCTCTTAAACTTAAAGTTATGAGTATGGCATTTCTAACACTTACTCCAGATGAGCCCGTAATATGGCGTGGTCCTATGAAGATGAGTGCGGTAAGACAATTTTTAGGGGATGCCGAATGGGGTGAACTTGACTATTTGATATGTGATTTACCTCCTGGAACTTCTGATGAGACTTTAGATATTTTACAATTAATACCAGATGAAAATGTCATAGTTGTCACAACTCCTCAAGAGGTTGCCTTAATGGATGCTCGAAAAACTATCAAAATGGCTATGGTGATGGAAAGAAAGATCCTTGGTATAATAGAGAATATGTCTGGCTTTAATTGTCCACATTGTGGAGAATATATTGATTTATACCCGCCTGGTGGTGCAGAAAAAGCTAGCACTGATTTTAATGTTTCTCTTTTAGGGAAAATTCCTTTTGAAATAGAAGTTAGTCAACAAGGCGACCAAGGTTTACCATTTATTTTAAAATATCCTGAGAGTAAATCAGCTAAGGCATTTAAAGAAACGGTCAAAAAGATAAGAGAACTATTAGAAAAATAATTTTCTTCAATTTTCTTTTAATAATGATATAATACTCCAATAATAATTGTATTAAACTAAGTATTTTAACGTTCTAAACCACAATTTTGACAAATAATTTAGATATTATTATTTACGAAATAGTATATAATTTTATCAAAAATTTTTAGAAAAACAATAAAGTATTTTTTGTGTCCCCATCACGTAATTATAAAGCTTCATAAACTCAGCAATCAGATGGTTGACCTATTGTCCAGATAATACATTTATTTTAAAGTTAATATTAAAAGATTATTTTATTAACCTTAATCAACTTTAGTTACATAGCGTATTTATAATAATTACAGGGATTATTATTACTGAAAATTTTAAGTTACTAAAAGGCATTGTTATTTGCAAGGAGAGTGGTGAGTACCTCCTTGATCTAATATTAGATACTAAGATTAACCCCGTTTTATTATCTTCTTTTGTAGGAGCTTTAGGCCTATTCGGTGAAAACTTAGGACAGATTGAAGAGATTAACATTAAAGGCCTCGATGTAGAAATGATAGTAGTCTACAAATATAATTTAATCTTTGTAGCTATTCTAGATAAAGAATTTATAAAACATAACATCAGAGAAGAAGCTGAAAAATCGTTAGATATGTTCTACTCCTTATATCGCAGGGAAATTAACGAATATAGTAATGAAATCAGTCAATTTGCATCTTTTAAAAACATTCTATTTACACAAATTGAAGAATTTTTTAATAGAATAAAAGAATCGCAAAAGAAACTTGAGATCGGAGATTTTGGATTTTTCACCGATGCAATTAAGAAATTAAGAACAAATTCAACGAACTAAAATCCCTTAATTTTTTTTTTAAAGATCAAATCTCCAACTTTGGCATTAAATATTCTTTCCATTAGATTACATTTTACTTTTAATAAATAATATACTTTTTTTTGTGGAATTTCCATACCGTAGAGACTCTCAAAATTTCCTTGACCTTTGGATAAAATCACACCTTTTTTTTTAAAGAAGTGTTCTCTAAATACCTCTGTTGCTTCTGATAAAATTATTCCAGGTGCATCATTTGATTCGACTACTTCAACTAATTCTGTTAAACTAATAAATTTGGCATCTTCAATAGTAGCATCATTGATAATAGGAGCAGATCTCACAGAGTAAACAATCTCTAAATCTGGGTAAGATTTTCTAAGAATCATAATTAAAATTTTATCAAAAACAATTTCTCCTGCATTATCACCAAGTATTAACAAATTAGTAGCATTTTCAAGAGATCTTTTAAATTTTACAAAATCATTGATTACAAAATCTTCAATTGCAAATTTTTTCAGGTCCGATAAAATATCTAATTCATGCTGGCTGGCAAAATCAATCGTATTTCCTAAAGCTGAAGCTAAAATTGCTTTAGATAAAGGATCTTCCGCATCATCAATAACTTTCATAATATCATCAAAAAATTCAAGAACTAATCTATTATATTGAATTTTCAAGTCCTGATATGGGTCTTCATTGTTTAATAGATCTGAGATTATGTTGTATGTAACCTTTCCAAGATAAGGAGCTGCTTTTTGAGTCATATCAAAATTTATCAGATATTCCATAAGTTTCTTCTGAGCTTTAATAATAATATTCCGGGAAAAATCGGGTTGGAGTAATTTGAATGCTTTTAGCATTTGATTAAAAAGACATCCAATGCATTCTGGTTCTAATTTCATAATTCTTTTGCATAACGAGTATTAAATATTTAAAAACAAGAAAGAATAAAAATATTAAAAAAAATTGATTTTAAAATACTATAATTCTTGTATTGCTTTTTGTCTAGCAAGTTTTTCTTCATCTGTTAATTCTACTTCTCCACGCTTAACAAAGAACATTAGAACTAAAGCTATTATTAAAAAGATTGCTCCATTCAAGACAAGAGTATAAGGTGGACTAACTAATGGATTATTAAATAAATCAGTCAGACCTCCTAAGATATAAGGTCCTGTGATGGCGGCTAGAAAACTAAATAAATAGTAGATCCCTGTATATGTTCCAATCTTTTCACTGGAAGGCGCTAATTCCCAGATAATTACAATTGAATTCACATTCACAAAAGACCAGCCAATTCCTGCAAATACTAAAAGAATAATTACTGGTATTAGTCCTGCTTCTCTCATGAATCCAACAAAGAATATTATGATTAAACATATGATCATTATTACTAAACCTATTTTAATCGCATTTCGTCTGCCAATTTTACCTGCAATGATTGCGAATGGATAAGCAAAGATTATAATTGGTAATGCTACAAAAAAAGCTAGAAATCCTGAAAAATCATCAGTCTGCAATAAAACATTCGTTCCATACAGAGTAAGTAAAGCTGCTAATCCTTGAAATGCAATAAACCAAGAAAGTATAGCAAATCCCATTATCAATGTACTTTTATCTTCTTCTTTTAAAATATCCTTGAAACTTTCAATTAGACCTGGTCTTCCCTTTTCTTCTTTAATTTTTCTACCTTTCAATTGTTCTTTCTCTATTAATGCTTTATAACTATAGGAATCTTTCTCTTTTACTTTCCATAATAGTATAACGAGGGAAATAACCATTAAAACAGCAGCTATAATAAATGAGCCTTGTAAAGTAATTAATCCTGCTATTAAGCTTAACCCGTAACCAAAAACCCCTCCAAGACCACCCATCATATTAATTATTGCGTTCCCCTTGCTCCTATTTACTGGTTTAATGAAATCTGGCATTAATGCTACAGCTTGTGATCGATAAAAACCCATAGAAAGGCCAAAGAAAAACATCCAAATAATTAATTCAGGTAAATTTTGCTGAGTAGGAATTAAAACAAAAAATATTGCTGCTGATGGTATTCCAATCAGGATGTAAGGAATTCTTCTTCCTAATTTTGTACGAGTATTATCTGAAATCGTTCCCATAATAGGTTGAATAATAACTCCAATGAGATTATCAAGTGCCATCCATAATCCTACTAAACTTAATAAGACCAAATACCCCTCCAATAATCTGCTGACTCTAGCGTTATATAAACTCCATGCTATTTCAGTTGTAAAGAAAGCTAAACCTATGAAAAAAATCAAGCTTGTTTTGAGTTTTTTTTCTTCTCCCAATTCTATCACGTAAATTTTATTTTTTATTAAAAAGATAATTAAAAATTATCTTGTTTCTTCTACTATAAATAGATTTTTTATTTTTTCGTTAAATCAGTTTCAAATCTGTAAAAAAAAAGAAAAATTATACATTGATTTCAATTTTTATGTTTTCTATTTTTTCAGGGACTCCCTTAGTTGTTTTTAAATAACCAAGTATTATGTTTCCTAACATTTCTTGCATGAAATCTTTCAAAGGAATTTTTTTATCATTTACACTAAGGATTGCAGTTGTCATACTTACACTAAAATTTCTGATTTTTTAAAATTTTTCATTATAATTTTAAAATAGTCATACTAATTAGAAGATATAAAAAAGAAGAATAACCAATTTCTAATTAACTTAATTTATAATTTAAATATGTTAACTGAGGTGAGTTATCCTATCGCTAACGATTCATTATTTTCTAAAGAAGAGAGAATTTTTCTCAAGAATTTACGAGTAGCCCGTATAGCTACAGTCGACCCAAATGATAATTTTCCACATTTAGTTCCAATTTGTTATGCATTTGATCAAGGTTTCTTCTTCACTTCATTAAGTAGAAAGAGTAAAAGAATAAAAAACTACAATAAAAGAAAAGAAATCTCATTAATATTTGATGAATATCAAGAAGAAAATGAAGAATGGGTTATTTTAAGAGGAATTCTAGTTAAAACTGATATTCAAATTCTAAACTACAATGACCATTCTGAAGATTTCATGAAAGGGTGGACTAAACTGATTGAAAAATATCCTCAATACAAAATATGGACTCATGAGGATTTAACCCCAAATGATCCAGATTTGCGAAGAATTATGCAAATAAAACCAATTGAGAAAGTTTCATGGGGTTTTTCATAATATTTTATTTTTTAATTCTGAAACCTCTGCAAGGTTGGTCAACTTACTACTAAGATTTATTAGTAAGTTTCATTCCATTCAGATTCTAAATAAATACTAAAGAGAATAGCGTGGCTTGTTCGAGAGTATAATTGAATATATTGGTTAACCAAGATGAAATAATTAAGCATCCTCATCCACCTCCACCAATAATTCCTATATTGCTTAAAACAAGTACAATTATAGTAATTATTGTTGCTAAACCGACTAAACTGAAGATAATAATAAGTAATTTCTTGATGTCTAATCTCCTTGTTTGTTCTGATGCAATCTCATTCATAATATTGATTTTTAATTCAATTTAATTTAGATTATGAGTTATTAGGGATTATTTCCTAAAAATTTTAACTGAGTGAGAATTAAAAATTATTCGATTTATGAGCTAGAACCTTCTTTATGTTTAAATATTGTATATATTCCTATAATAAACGTAAATAAAGCAAAGAATATCCACAATATTTGAACTAGAGTTATTTTTTGTTCCAATATAAATCCAGGCGCGAGAGGGGTAATTAAATCCTGCCAAATTTCCATAATTTGAACAATCAGTTTTGTGAGGATTAAAAATAGTGCTATTGTATCGACTCTAAATATCTTAAGTTTCTCCTTTATATAATCAACTCTTTCGTAGATTGATCCTATAATATATATGAATAATAGAAAATCAATGAAAAATGAAAAAATATCATATGGTGCACTGTCAGTAAAGATAACTTCTGCTAAGATATCCACAACAAGATAAACAACATAAAAGTAAGTTATTAAATTAAATAATGAAATATAAGCAGCCAATTTCTTAGTAAATATTAATCTAATTAGAGTAATTCCTAGTATTGTTATTACGATCAGAAAAAGATAAAAGAAACTTCTAGCTACATTTGTACTTCCCAAGAAAGGTGCATTATTAAAAAACCTCATTGTTAAAGAAATAAACCACCATGTAAGAAATAAAAATAAGGCAAATTCGATAATTCGTGTGAATATTCTGGAACGTTCCTTCTTGTACAGATAATCATCAACTTTTATCGATGTGTCCATGCATAGTTTATAAGCAAAAAACGCAATTAAAATGGAATCAGCAAGGGCAAAAAATCTAAATAAATAAAATACATTCCAACTAAAAATCCAGAGTACAGGTATTGCTAAAATAATAGCGATAATTATTATCAGCGTGCCCATTTCATTAATCTGTTTGAAAAATGAGATTATAAGTAATATAAAAGTAAATGCTGCTAAAGCTCCTATAACAAATAAAAAATATCTTCCAAATTCAAAATTTCCAAAAATATCATAAATAAATGTGAAGAGAAACCAACATATGATGAATATAACAACGATAATCAATAATAGAGTCTTTTTTGATAGATTCTTTAGACCAGAAATAAACCTCATATTGTAATCACGAAGATCCTTTTGATATAAAACTTTTTAATATACAATATGTTAATTAATTTTTTTATATAAGCCTCAATAAGTTCACATTTTTGTATAAATTTGATATGAAGTTTTGGAAAACGATTTTTAAATTATTAAAAAAATGTTTTTATCCATCAATAAATTCTAAAACTTATAAAAATGTTATAGTGAAACGAAAAATGTCTGAGGAACAAAAAGTTAGAAATCGTTGGATTGTCGTAATCGGAGCTATTATGATCCAGCTGGCATTAGGAACAATATATTCATGGGGGACACTTACAGTCTTTGTCAGTCCATATTTAAATGAAATCAAAGAAGTTACTGTCTACATATTTGGGGTGGGATTATTATCATTTGCAATAACAATGATATTTGCTGGAAAATTACAACAAAAATATGGACCAAGAAATATAGCTATCCTTGGAGGGATATTGATGGGAGGAGGTGTTATTCTTTCTGCATTTATGACTACATTTATTGGGCTATTGATTACTTATGGTATTATTTTTGGAGCAGGAATAGGTTTTGGATATGTATGCCCGATAGCATCAGCAGGCAAATGGTTTCCTGATAAAAAAGGTTTAATAAATGGAATTGCTGTGGCAGGATTTGGAGCAGGTTCATTCATTTTCAATTATGTAATAAAAGCAATAGCGAATCCCACGGGTTTAGAAACAGATCATCCGAATTTTCTATCAACTATATCTCCAAATATCCCTATAATGTTCATTGTATTAGGGATTATTTATTTAGTTCTTATTATTGGAGGTGCAATGGCTTTAAGCAATCCTCCCGAAGGTTGGACCCCTAGAGGTTGGATTCCACCACCACCTTCAGAAGAAAGTGGAATTTCAGGACTTGAATTCGAGAGAAAACAGACAATCAGACTACCACAATTCTGGATGTTATGGGCTACCTTTATTCTAAGCGCAATCTCGGGATTAATGGTAATTGGATCCTATTCTTCTTTTGCAAAAACAGTTGATGTTAGTGAAAATTTCATATATGTGATTGGGACGGCAGATTTCGTCTTAATTGGTAGTTTAGCAGCGCTTTTTAATGGTTTGGGAAGAATAGTTTGGGGACAACTCGCTGATTTAATTACTTATAAGAAATCTATGTTGATTATGTTTATTACCCAAGCGATATTGATGTTTATATATTTTACTACAAATATTAATGCTACATATTTCTTAATAATAACATGTGCAATATATTTCTGTTTTGGAGGGAATTTCAGCCTGTTTCCAACTGCTACGACTGATTTATTTGGTTCAAAAAATTTAGGACCAAATTATGGAATAGTTTTCACGGCTTATGGAATAGCTGGATTTATGGGGGCTACAATGGTAAATACATTTGTTATATTATTTGGTGGTTATTTAACCCTATTTATTGTTATGGGGATCATGTCCTTAGGAGCTGCCTTCTTAGCTTATTTGATAAAACCTCCAAGTCGTAAATAATTTAGTATCTT
>JBHLNW010000085.1:0-14563 GCA_048941185.1 Promethearchaeota archaeon | reverse complement strand
TACAATGAAGAAAAAAATCGATTTGAATGTAATATGGGTCCAAATTGTGGATATCTTCCCTTGGATGAGTTAAAATGTGAAGAATGCTGTAAAGTTAATACTCATTAATAATTATTTTTTTTCCTACTTTTGATTTTTCAAGTTTTATCCATATTTCTAAACCTATAAAGATTAAAAGCCCTACAAGACAAATAATTGCTGCTATAAAGAACCCCATTTGATACGCAAAAAGATCACTAGTTCCTTCTCTCAACAAAATATCTATAATAGGTCCTGAAATTAATGTACCTGCTATTCCCCAAGACAAAAAGAATGTTGCATTATATACTGCGAATAATTTAGCTCGTATCCTTGAAGGTATTAAAATTGATGCAATAGCATATGAAGATGCGTAAATTAAAACCTCAGAAGCACCAATTAAAAAACTTCCCAAAAAAATGATAGATAAATATGATGTAATTGCCGTAATTATCAAAGCAATAATCCCTATTAAAGTTCCAATAATTAGAGTTCTTGAATGACCAAATTTCTTACTTAAGGCACCGGCTGTAAACCCTATTATCAAAATCGCTACTGAACGTGAGTTTGTGACAAAACTGAGCATTACACTATCTACATTAAACCCTGCTTCTAAACTCAGATATTGAGAATAAGGAATAGCAATTGAATTTCTTCCAAAATTTATTGCAGCAAGCGCAATTATAAATATAATAAAGACAGTAATGCTCTTTTGATTGTTATTATAATTTGATTCAGAAATGTCTAATTCTTCCTCATTTTCTTTGTCAATTCCACCTTCAGGACTAAATAATAACATTGGAATTGTAGATATGAACATAAAAGAAGCGGCTACAATAAATAATGGTCCATTTCTAAACCCAAATCCATTATCATATAATAATCCCCCAATAAATATTCCAAAAATACGTCCCATACCTCCAAGACCGGTTAACTGACCCATAATTTTACTTCTTTTTTGAGAAGGATATAAATCACTAATTAAAGCGCTCCAACCTATATTCGACATTGACCAAAACATTTCGACGAAACTAAGGCCAATAATTATAACATATCCAGAAATGTACAAGCAACTGTAAGTAATCCCCCAGATATTGATAGCATAGCCCGAAATATGAGCCCTTGCTAGTAGAAAATGAATGAACCAAACAATTAAAGTTCCTATTCCCGCTAAAATTTCACCTAACACAATTAACGTTCTACGTCGTTGAATTTTATCGCTTATTGGCCCCCACACGAAATTTTGAAAAACAATGCTCATTATCATTGGAAGAGTAGCGTATAAAGTCGTTTCAAAAACAGATAAATACAAAAATTCTCTCATATATAAAGATAAATAAGTGTAAAAGAGACCTCTCCTAAACATGGCAAGTATTTGAAAAGAAGATAAACCTGAAAAGATCTTCAAATGTGTTTTGGTATGTTTTCCCATTGACAACTGAGTCATTTTGTAAATATAAAGTTGTTTTAATTAATTGAAAGTAAACTGTTTTCTAAAATTATCTAGTCTTTAATTTTTAAATTCAATTAATCAAGAGAGATTTCATTTATTGTAATTTTAGAAGAATAAGAATTGCTTATTAATTTTAATTATATAAATTTACTGAAATACTTCTTTCCATTTACTTAACAGTTTTAAAAATTTTGTTGTATCTGGAACTTGATTCAAATATTCAGTGTATAGCGGGTAATATCTATACAAATTATCTAGTAAATTAATCCAAGATTTTTGGTTTTCAGTTTGATCAATAATTTCCTTCTTTAATTGAAAGAGAACTCTTTTTTCTTTCTTTGCTTTTAAAGCTTTCAAGAAATTTTTAATAACAGAAATTCTAAATTTAGCAAATTCTTCGGATCTAAAAGTAGTTAATGAATATGAAATAGCCTCATCAGTAAAAGGTAAGAATTTAATTTTTTTATCAGCGGGTTCTTCAGGATTGTCGACTAGAGTTAGCTCTATATCTTTGCTACTTATTTCATCTAAAAGCAGGTAGAATTCTCCAGGATTTATTTTTAATCTTCTTTCAATTTGATTAATAATTTCAGAGATAGGAAAAGAAACTTCTCTAAACTTATCTGGATTTTCAATTCGATAAACATACTCTTTCTTTATGATCTCCTTAATCTGACTTTTTAGATTTTCAGAAAGTTCCGCTCCAGTAAAGGTAATTTGAGCATCTTTTACTTTTTTTTGATGTATTTCTTTATCTTTCTGTTTCTTGGTATAATGGGTCGTAAGCGATGAAATAAAAGCGTCTGCAGTTTTTTCAGTTCCACTGGTTTTTCCTAATCTACTTATTTTGCTTTTCTTTTCTATAGCTGTTTCAAATAGTCTCTCACTTAAGTATCTTCTAGCTTTTTGCTGGGCTATTCCCTTTTTCTCAAAACGCTCAGTAACAGACACAAAATCAATCATTTTTATATTTTTTCCAATGTCGTTTTCTTGCTCTGTGATAATTATGTCCATATCTTTTTTAACTAATTGTTCTAAGAGAGTATATACATCACTTTTTGATAATTGAGTTGCTTTTATTAGTTCTCTTTCAATAATTTCAATAGGAAATGCTTCACCTCTTCTAATGTATTCTCCCCTTATTATTTTATAAACCCGATCCATGCTTCTTTCCTCTTCCATTATGGTTTCTTTTTGCAATCTCATAAACATTGATGTTTCTTGGGGCTTAAGATAATAAACCAACAATGTGCTACCCAAGAAGAAAATCATTAATATAGATATAATGAATTTATCAGCCATTAAAAAGAAACCAACATCAGATATTATTTGATTAGGTATTTGAACATCTGGAGACAGAGTATAACGAGTTAATGTTTGAGCAAAGACACATGCTAAACATAATAATATCAAACCATCTTTTTTAAAGAATAGAATTTGCCAACCGAGACTTCGCCCAAGTTTCCGGACAATTCTATATAAGAAGTAGATTGAAATAATAAACTCGAATATAAAAATATACGAAACAGCTGAACCTGTTACCCCAATTGTCGACTTAAAAGCATCAACTGTTGGGTCTTGAAGCATCATATAAATACTTATTTGCAAAATTTGAAAGAAAAAGATAAAAAAAACTATTAACGAAAAAGTAAAATTATCAAATGTACCCGCTCGTTTTGTTTCTGCTCTTCTTCTTGAAAAAACAAATTCAAAAATAATAAACATTAATGTCATTACTAAACTAAAGTATATTAAGGGCATTACTTGTCGCATTTGAAGATTATATACTTCAACAGCATTACTAGGGTCAAAATTTCCAAAGACATCTAAAGATAACCATACTAAAACGCTCCTATAAAACAAAGATATTACGACAAGTACTCCTAAAATAAAAAATGGTATTATTATTGCAAAAAAACGTCTTGGTATTGAATATTTCTTAATAAACCTCGCTTCAATTTTTGTAGCAAATTTCCTTGAATAAATATAAAATCGACTGCTTAACAGAACTAACCAAATCATTGCCAATGTTAGTAAATATGTCAAAAAGTTGATGCTTGTTCCAATATATAGAAAAAGAACATATAACAATAAAATAAGTCCACTATATAAAACTAATTGCTTAATAGCAGATTTTTCCTCAAAAATAAATACCCTAAATTTATCTATACTAAATAAGAAGGATAAAACTATTAAAAAAGCTACAATTGTGTTTGAAAACGCGAATGTGTTCCCAAACATTATATATTGAACCCAAGTACTATTTGGAACATTAATTGCTGTAATTAAAACTAATGAATAAAATATGAAAATTCCATATAAACCCCAAAATTTCTTCTTATAGGAATATGATTTTGGTTCTCTACCATCAATATAGACCTCTTGATGGATAATTTTATCATAAAATTTGGTCTTAACATTTGATTTTAAAGTACTCACTTTTACTCTTTGTCTTGAAACATAGTCTTTGACTTTGTTTTTTACTCCGAATTTCCCCGGTTTTGAGATTTTGGGCAATTTTAATGGTTTAAATTTCTCTTTTTTTCTCTTAGTTTCTGCTTTATCTTTAGAAGTATTTGACTTTTTTGAGGAATCAGAATTCGATTGCTTACCAGACATTATATAAATAAATCATTTTTTTTCATATAAACCTAATTATAATATATAAATGAACTTAATAGAAAAGAAACTAAGGAATAGATATATTTTTTTAATGTAAATTTTAAAAAGTTTCAAATATAAGAATTAAATATAATTATTTCATTACTTTATTATTAAAATGGATATAAATCAAAAGCAAAACAGAGAAACACTTATTCAGTTAGTTAGAAGGGCTATTGAGTTACTCTGTGAAAAAAATATCTCAAGTGTTGTTATCCTTTCTTCCTACAAGATTAATTCGGTTTTGAAAGAGAGCTTTGGAGTAGATATCAAGGTTGATAAAATAGGACGGATTTTAAGCAAATTAGCCAAATTAAACGAATTAAAGCGATTAAATACAAACATCCCAAAATATAAATTACAGATTTCAAAAGTTTCGAACTTAAAATTCTTTTAAATTGAACTTTAAGTTAAATTCCGAAAACTAGTTATAATTTTTTGGAGTTTTTCCAGCAATATCCTTATTTCTGAGTAATTATTTTTGAAAGGCTCTAATTCAGCGCTCAATTTTTTAATTTTATCATCAATATTAGTTTTAAATGGATTTATCGATGTTTCAAATTTCTTTTCAATATCTTCAGTGAAAGTATTTAATTGATTATTAATTGTATTTAAATGTTTTTCTAATTCATCTAACTTTTTTTCATTCCTAAGGTTGATTTCTTTAGTTTCATCTAACTGTTGAATCGTTCTATTAGCCAAACCTTCTATTTCCATTTCTATATTCTTTATTTTGTTTTCAATAAGAATGTTTAAATTATTAACGAGGGTTTTTTTAACTTCAGAGATTTCTTCTGTGAATTGTTTATGTTCTTCTATTCGTGTATCTATATATTTATACACAGAATTCTTGAATTCATATAGTGCTTCATTTAAAGTCTTATTAAACCAACCAGTTACCTTCGAAAGTCCTGATACTACTGCTTGTTTCATTTTATCAACTGCTTTGGTAATATATTCAGTACCACGAGTGCTTCCTAGATCTATATCATTTATCCAATCCCCTATTTGATTTTGAAGCGTGTGTATAAATATCTCAGAAAATTGTTCCGATCCTTGTTTAAATCCAGAAATAATAGAAGTTCTTTCAGGGAATTTTTCTAATTCCTCTTTAATATGCTCTAGATTCTCAGAAGTTGGAATCTCCTGCAAATCTTCTGGAACTTTATCCACAAATTCATTTATTTCTTTAATTAAGATCGGGCTTTTTTTCTGAAAATCCTCCATAAACTTTTGAATCCATTTAAAATATTCTAAAGTGGATGGAATTTCAATTTCATATGATACACTAGAATATTTATCTGTTTTCGTATAATCATCTAATCGAAAGATATCAAAACCAAACTTATCACCTAATCCCATCAATGTATGGTCAAAGACTATACAGAATCCTTGAGGGAACTTCTCATTTTGAAAAAATTGGATATTAGTTTGATCACTCTCTGAAAGGTATAATCCCCAGGAAGGATGAGAATGGTAATAACCTATTAATTGTGAAGAATATTTTTTCTGAATTTGAGTGAATAATTCGAGTATTTCTTTATCAAATCCAACTTCTACTTTTTCCCCGTGACTTATAGGTATAGCATTTTCAATTATCAATCTATTCTCAGTATCATTATATTTTCCTAAACAGATACCTAATACCTCAACACTGTTCTCTAATACTACACTAGCAAAACGCATGACATGAGTTACCATGTTCCTGAAAGCCTCTTTTTTAATTAAAATTTTTTCTTCGTTAGATTTATTGTTTGTAGTCATTTTGTTATTCTCCTCCTTTTTCATACTCATCTACTTTTTTTAATAATTCTTCATTTTGTCTTTTTAATTCAGCTATACTTTTTTGAAGAGTTTTGTTTTCGACTTCAAGTGTATCAAGTTTATTTTCTATTGGATTCTTTGAGCTTTCTAATAATATTATGGCTGCTTTTAAATCTGAGAGAAAATCTTTAGAATCTTTACTTAAATTAATAAAATTTCCAATGACTTTATTAAGATTTTTGGTAAAAATTTCTGATAATTCTTCAATTTTCTTTTCCAAAACGTCTATGGATGAATTTTCTATTGAATTCATACTTTCTGTTAAAGTTTCAACAATTTTAATAGTTTCATCAAAGCTCTCAGAAGTCTTTAAACTATTATTCTTAATTTCTGCTAAATTATCTATGTGTTCATTTATTGAATTCACTATTTTAAACATTATATCCTTCAATTTCTGCTCGAATAATATATTAAATTGTTCTTCAAGTTCTATTTTAACTTGATTAAATGATTTTTTAAAAATTTCTTGATTCGAGTCAAATTCTTCGAATTTATCATCAATATACATATCTAATTCATTTAACTTTTCTCTTAATGAAAATTTAAAATCCTTTTGTAAACCTGAAATTCCCTCACTGAGAGTCTCTTTTATTTTTATAATATCTTTTCTCATTTGCAGATTATATTTGACAGTAGTGTGGATCATCTTATCACTCCATGTATTAAGGATTTTGATTAAAGGCTTGAGAGATAATTCTAATAATTCGCCTAAAGTATTTCTAAGTGTATCTATTATCAAAATAGAGTTTAGTTCTGGTTGCTTTGCGAGAATTTGACTTTCACTTGGAAATGTAATATCTCCAAATAAATCAGGCATTTCATTAATTTCTAATATAGGTGGTTCTTTTGAGTGAATAGAATTTATTAATTCCATTAGTTTTAAATAATAATTTATACTATCGGGAATTTCTACAGTGGTATCTACTTCATGATAACCTGACATTTGACCTTTATTAGGATTATCCAATCTAAAACTACGAAAACCTAAATCTCCAGGTTTTTCTAAATAAGCATGATCAAAAACAATACCAATAGCACTTGGATTTGGAGTTTGCCAACCCAACTGGTTCCTTATATCTGTACTAGAGAAAAATATATCAAGGCTTGGGTGGCTATGATACCATCCACAGCTAAACCAACCTTTTTCTGCATAATTAGCATCAACCATAGAAAAAGTAACGTAATCTTCTGGAGCAAAAGCAACTTCAATTGCTCCACCATGGGAAATAGGAACAGCATCTTCAATTATTACATCCCTAATTCCTTTTTTATCCGGCTCTCCTTCTAATCTACCAATTAAAATACCCATTACTTCTCTAAATTGCCTACGGTCTCTTGCTTTATTACCAAACCGAAGGACATGGAGGAGCATCTTATAATAAGCATCGGGTTTAATAATTATACTTTTCTCAGAAGTCAAAATCAATCACAAATTTATTAGATTTAGATATAATTAATTAATGATATATATATAGTTTATTTATTCGCTAAAATATTTAGATTAACTCCCTTTTAGTAAATAATATGATAAAAAATCTGAAGAAAATTAATAATACAAAATTAATTTAGTGGGGTAATTTTTTCCCGCAAAAAGGACAGTAAATAAATGCCAAATCCTTACCACAGAAAGGACAAAAAGCTCCCTCTGAGCCAGTTTGTGCTTGTTCTACGGCTCCTACTTTTGGAATTGATGGTAATTCTCTAGTTGTTTTAAGAGTTGAAGCTGAATCTTTAGCTTCTGCCTTTCTTGCCATTACTGTCGCTTTAAATGCTTGTCGTTGTTCCTCTTCAATTTCTTCAGTTTTCGTTCTCTCTTCTGTTCTAACCCATCCTTGAACTTGGGGTCTTTTTAATTCACTTTTAGGAACACTCGTTAGTTCAATTTCTTTAGCTTCTGCGACAGGAGGTTTCATCTTCTTCTCTTCTTTATTCTTCATTGCTTGTTTAACTAAAGCTTGAGTTGTTTTCATTATTTGATGTGGATTTATATTCGGAATTGCTACTGTTCTAAGAACCCATCCTACGATAATATTCTGGTTTGGGAAGTCCCCTTGGACATCTTCATCCTTAAAAACATACGAATCAATTGCCTCTTTCCCTTTTAACAAACGTACTGCCCATCTCTCGTTAATCTCTCCCAATTGGATTCTATAACTTGTCCCAGCTACACCAAGCTGAGAAGAAAGGGGTACAAAGCCGATTTCAGCCAAATTAAATCACTTTATTCGAATGTGTTTTATGATTTGAGTAATATTATAAAAATAAATTATGAATTTAAATTATTACATATTTAAAGTAAAAATTAGTTTTAAAATTAAAAAATCTTTTCAGTTAAAACTACCTTAAAACTTCAAAGAATTATTGAATTCTTTCTTTTCTATTATGTGATTAAAAACACATAAATAGCAAAATTTGTATTAATTTGTAAAAAACTATTTACAAAATAAATTGAGTTTTTAAAATGACTGTAATTATCAATAAAAAAGCTTATTTAAGTATTGTAGCAGCATCTGTTAGATTTGCTAATACTCGTATCCCAAAAGATGATTGGTTAGAAGTTAGTGGAATTTTCACTGGTCGAAATGATGGAGATAACGTAATTATCTCTGAAACTTTCCCCATTATGCATCAAGAATTAGATAAAGATGCTGTAATTGATCAATATAAATGGGCAGACGAAGATTATGAAGCATTATACATAATAGATGATTTAGCATTTTCAAAGGAACCTCCTGAATTTGTGGTTGGATGGTGGCATTCACATCCAGGTTTTAGGGTGATGATGAGTCATATTGACATAAGAACCACACTCTCTTATCAACAAAATAATCCGTTAGCAATATCACTTGTTTTTAATCCTACAAGATTAATACGTCAGATTGAATTAGCAGATAAGAAGGGAGATCCAGATAAGCAACTAAAAAATGATCCTGGTTTTAAAATTTTTAGGTTGGATGATGTTAATCGAGGTCTTGAAGCATCATACCATACAGTAGATTATAAAATTGAAGGATATGAGAGTATGGAACAATTAATTACACTAACTCAGAAATTTATAATTGATATTACTAATTTCTTTCCAAAAAGAGAAGTTCCAGAAACTTACGAAAAATTCATTGATGGTAAAATTAACGAATTCAATTCGTTATTAATGGGAACAGAAGAATATTTAAATACACTAACCCATCGTGGTGAGAAAAAAAGGATCCCTGAAGTCTTAAAATCTCAAATTCAAGAAATCCGGAAATTTGTAGCAAAAACTTATGTTAAGATTGAAAATATTAAAGAATTTATGGATTATTTAGAATATAAAGAAAGAGAAATAATAATACCTAAAATTAAAGATATTGTACACAAATGGGACGAGGTTGTTGGTGGATTAGATAAAAAATTAAAAGATTTATCGAAGAAATTTTGACTTTTTAATAATTTTCATCTTATTTTTAATTTTGATAAATTTTTATTTGATTGCGCTTTTTTTTTTTAATTAAGCGATGAATTAAAATATTAAGATTGCACATAATTTTTAGAACAAGATTTTAGACATGAGAAAAATAAATTTTCCATTTACAGCGATACTTGGACAAGATAAAATGAAAATGGGGTTAGTTTTAAATGTAATTGACCCTCAAATTGGAGGAATCTTATTAACTGGCCAACAAGGAACTGGAAAAAGCACTGCTGTAAGATCGCTCGTCGAATTAATGCCACAAATTGAAGTTATTAAAGGTTGCGAGTTCTCTTGTGACCCTAATTCTGACATTGATAATTTATGTCAAAATTGCATTGAAAAAAAAGAAAAACGTAAAGTCGAAACGGGATTTAGAGATATGTCATTGGTTAATCTTCCCTTGGGGGTAACCGAAGACATGGTTTGTGGGAGTTTATCTATAGATAAAGTTTTAACAGAAGGAATTAGAGCTTTGCATCCCGGCTTATTAGCAAAAGCAAATCGTGGTATTTTATATGTAGATGAAATAAATCTACTTCAAGATCATATTGTTGATGTTTTATTAGATTCAGCTGCTTCGGGAGTCAATATAATAGAAAGAGAAGGTATTTCTGTCTCTCATCCCTCTAGATTTGTATTAGTAGGATCTATGAATCCCGAGGAAGGTGATTTGAGACCTCAAATTGCAGATCGTCTTGGATTAGAGGTTACAATTAAAGCACCACGAGATTCAGAATTAAGAGCGGAAATAACTAGAAGAGTAATAGAATTTGACGATAATCCCAAAGAATTTATTAAAAAATATGATACAGAACAAGAAAAATTAAGAAATAAGATAATTAATGCTAGAAAAATTCTAAAAGAAGTTCAAATTCCTAGTTCTGTTTTTGAATTTGTATCTAAAATTGTAGATGAGCTAGAAATTTTTTCACAAAGAGCGGATATTACCTTTATAAGATGCGCTAGAGCTCATGCTGCATTAAATAATAGAAAAATGATATTAGAAGATGATTTAAATGTTGCTATGGATTTAGTATTTGAACATAGAATCCAATCGCTTCATTATGAACTAACGCCTAAAGAAATCAAAGCTAAAATCGCTGAAGTTTACGGAAAAATAAAAGAAGCATATGAAAACACTCAAATCTTGCTGCCTAATAAAGAAACAGAGGGACCGTTAAAACATACAGATGAACCTCAAAATGAGTTTAAACGTCAATCTGTTGATCCCAATAAGGTAGATATTCCAGAATCAAAAGAACAAAAATTACCTCCCCCTAAATATCCAGATAACCAAAAAAGAAATCCTAGACCCGCAGGAGGTTGGAAAGTTAAAAATATCCCTTTTGATGATGATATCAAATTTTTCGAAAATAAAAATAAACCACTTGAATTTGTTTATAAAATGGAAAAGAAGATGACTTCCATTTTAGATAATATCAGAAAGAATCGAAAAATATCTGATTATGGTGGAAGAGGAATAGGAAGAAGAATTAAAATATCTTCTTCTCAAAAAGGTAGATATATATCATATAGAACTCCTATACGGGATGAACCAAAAAGTATTGCTTTAGATGCTACCATCAGGAATTATCTAAAAAATGCTGTATATAATCAAACTGAAATTGATTTTCCCATACATTTTAATAAATATGATTTAATGGATAAAATTTATGAATATCGAGCACCTTTAGCTCTATTTTTTGTTCTAGATAGCTCAGCATCAATGTTTTATGTTATAAAACAAATGACAGATGTAATATTATCTTTACATAGGGAAGGATATAGAAAAAGAGATAAAATTGCACTTATAGTCTTTCGAGGTAAGAAGGCTGTAGTCTTACAAAACCCAACTGTTAATTTTAAAATGGCAATAAATAAACTAAAGAAATTAGAAGGAAAAAGTTATACCCCAATGGCTGCAGCGTTAAAAAAAGTGTCAGAGTTAATAAAAACTGAAAAACTAAAAGATAGAAATATTATCCCTATTGTTTTTATATGCAGTGATTGTGGTGCAAATATCTCAGTGAAATATCCTGATTTAATAGCCCAAGTAGAAACAGACTATACACTAATCACACAAGAATTAAAAGAATTAACAAAAAAATTATCGAAGCAAAATATACATTTGGTGGTGCTTGAGCCAAAAAAATCTTATGCAACACACGCATTAGGTGTTCATACTTACTCAGCAGAGCAAATAAAGAAGAATTTTAAAAAATTTGGTAATGCACAAATTTATCGTTTTGACCGTTATAATCCATCGTCTTTAGTATTAGAATTAAAGAAAATACTTTAAATAATAATTAAGCCCTAAATTCTCATCCTTTTATATATAAAATGGCTGATAAATCAAACTCAGTAATTGTAATTGGTTTTAATACAAGACCATTAGCTTACTCTTTAAAGAAAGCAGCGTATGATGTATTTACTGTAGACTTTTTCGGAGATTTAGATCTTTACCCTTTTGTAACTGATTATATTATAGTCCTGAAAGAATTAACTGGTAATTATGAGTCTCTTAAAGACAAGTATAGTAAATTTCTAGCTAAGTTTGCTCTTGAATTACTCCGAAAACATCAAGATGCAAAGTATTTATTAATTGGAAGCGGTTTAGATGATGCTTATGAAGAAAGACAACTTATTTTAAAACAAATTGAAAATTATAATACTATAAGTGTTAATAACGATTTAGAAGTTATAAAAAAATCAAGAGATATTGAATGGATTTTTGAATTACTTAAAAACAATGGTTATAAAGTGCCATTTTATTACTTATTTGAGCATTTCAATTTAAGAGAATCAAGTCTAAAATTTCCTTTTATATTGAAAAAAAAGAGAAGTGCTGGTGGTATGAATGTTTTTAAAATCGAAAATGAAAGTCAATTGATTTCTCAAGTTCAAAATCTGAAGAAGAACCAGCTTATTCCATCAGAGTGGATAATCCAAGAGTACATCAACGGAACTCCTGTTAGTTGTACTGTTATTTCAAATGGTGATGTGTGTGAAGTTGTTTCGATCAATGAACAAATTATCGGTGAAAAATTTCTAAATCCTCCAAAAGAATTTGTCTACTGTGGTAATATTGTGCCTGCTAAATTACGGAAAGAGGAAGTATTGATAATCTCTAAAATCTCATTATTTTTGACTAAAAAATTAGGCTTGAAAGGAATCAATGGTTTCGACTTTGTCCTAAAGGATAATTATCCATATTTTATGGAATGTAATCCAAGAATTCCCGGCTCGATTAGAGCTTCTGAAACTGTATTAAATTTAAATCTTTTAGACCTTCATATTAAAAGTTTCATCCCTGAAGAGTGGAAAAATATTAAAACTCTAATTAGATCCACAAAACCTAAAAGTTTTGCAACAAAATTAATTTTCTTTGCCCCAAAAGACATTGATAGAAACATAATACCAAAAATCAATATGTTAAAATTCATTCATGATAAATCTGAGCCAATTAAAGACATTTCTAAAGGTGAGCCTTTATGTACTATTTTATTTGAGGCGAAAACTTTGTCTGAATCTTTTAGTGGAGCGAAAGAGGTTGTAAAAAAAATCGATGAAATTATTGGCTAATTGACTTTATTCAGATCACATTATTGGATAATGACCCTTATTGTAGAAGTAATAAATAGAGAGTAAAATTATTTAATTTCTATTTTAGAATAATGGATAGAAAAACTTGGTTTTATACAATCTTTAGGTAAGGATATAGGAACATAAATCTATGGTGAATTTTTGAATATAATTGAAGCTTCATTAACTCCATAATAATTCTATTAATAATTAGAAAGAAAGGGAATGTGAAGGTTTGGAACCTCATTCTTTTTATTCAATAGATAAAAATTTAATTATATTCTTTGTTAATATAGAATTAATTTATGTAATGTAAAATTTCAAGCTTAATTTAAACATATGATTTTAAACAAATAATTCTGTTTTGAATTAGAGTCGACTTTTTTCAAATTTCATGATTCATTAGACCCTAGTTTTTATCAGATTTTTCAATGATATATATAGAAAACCTTAGCTTCGATTTTTGTTTAATTTCATTTAGATTTTTTAGAATTTTAATTAATTTTTTAGTAAATGTATGTGAATCAAATTCATTTCGGCACAATTCTTGTATTTTTTGGCAATAATCTATAAAATTTCTACTTTTTCCGTATACTGCCATGATTTATCCTTCCTTTAATTTTTATTTAAAATTATTTAATTTAATTATTATTTAAATAAATTTCCTCAACCTTGAAATAACAGTAATTAAGTATGTCTAATATTATGGATGCAAGATCTACTGAGATCTTATTTTTCTCTAATAAATTAAGTACTTGTTCCCTAGCACGATTTATAAATTGCTGAGCTAATGATAAAGCTGAATCTGGATCAATATCACGGGAAAGCTTAATAATTGCGAGTTCTAATTGCATGGCACTCAATTTTATTAAATATTCTAAATATTTGCTAGTACAATCTCCAAGTTGTTCCTCAATAAAATCTCCAAGATTCAGAAGCTCAACTTCAATTGAAGCAATATCATATCCACAACTTATACCTTTAACATGATCAACAGAATTTCCCATCAATATTATAACAAAATTCCTTATTTGATGGAGAAGTGAAATCATTTCGTTTGATATTGTCATAGATATTAAATCAATTTTGCTATAGAATTCTGTCTCGAACTCTACAAATTCTATAATTGCTTGTACTATAATCTCATTAAACACTCCATAATTAAGATCTCCGGCTTCAACTAGCAAATATGCTTTCATTAAATCTTGTTGGGCTAAATATAATTTAAATTCTATATTGTCTGCGATTATAAAGCAGAGATTTTCATCAACATAATCTATTAAATATTCAAATAATTTATCCACGCGTTGAAAACAATTTTCAAGATCTATACTAATCCAAAATATTTCATTATTAAATTCCTCATCACCCTCAAATTCCAGATCGTTATTTGTTGTATATACTTCTAAACAATAATTTCCTGGTTTTAAAGGGATATTGATTGTGTAATTAATATCTTCCTGCAAAATGATACCTGATTGTAAAATTATCCCTTCCTCATCAATTAAGAAAAATTCTCCAGTAGCTTTACTATCCTCAATACCATCATTATCAACAATGGATAATTGATAATT
>JBHLNW010000084.1:0-14578 GCA_048941185.1 Promethearchaeota archaeon | reverse complement strand
AAGCTATTTTAAGTTCGTTCTTCAAGATAGCCCCCTTAATACACAGTACTACAACTAAATTGTAAGGTTGTCCAATAGAGAAATTTAAATATTCTAAAGCGTTAAGCTTTCTAATCATCAGATTCCTTCTCATTTATAGCGTTCTTTTACTTAAATGAAATTATATATAAAAATAAAAGTTTTGATAAATATAATCTAATTTAATATCCAATAATTTAAACATTCACTTATAGAGGAATATTAAACGTGTACGTTTATTGGATGATTGTTGATCCAATTTTACCGGCTTTAGCAATCTTTTTAAGCGCGGTTTTAATTAAAGAGAAGAAAAGACTTGGATTGGTTTTTCTAGGAACAATTTGTGTTCTCAACTTAAACATTGTTTTAAATATAATTAACACATTTCGAAGAGATTTTAGTGGCGATCTTACCATATTTCCCTTTGGTAACTATACTGCATATTACGTTATTACAAATTTAATATTTTTAACATCTTCCTCTTTACTCATAATAAAACTAGATGCTTTTAAAGACAATCGCTTTATAAATGGTGTTCAATCTTTTTTTTATAAAATAAGGGATAATTTATTTAAGCTTGAGAAATTCACAGATAAACTTCTTTCTATTTTCATTCTTTTTTGTCTATTTTACATTGTAGGCTTTATAAGTCTCTACATTCATGAATTTGGTCACGGCATGACAGATATTTTTGTTGGAGGTTATTATGGAGAAATTAGAATTAACATCTATCTCCAAGGTTGGGCTTCTGGAGGAGGCTTGCCTTCAGACGCATATACTTTTCTTAGAAGCACAATTATTTCACTCGGAGGGTTAATTGCAGAATCCATATTTACATTATTCGCCCTATTGATTATTTTTAGTAAAAAAGAAAAGAGTAATTTCACATGGCTTTTATCAATCGTAATTTCAATGCTTTTTTTAAATCGAGTAGCTCTTTATTTTACATTTCCAGTATTATTAAATATAAGTAGTGATGTGTTGTCACTTGCGAATATGGGATTCGATCCTATAATGTTATTTTTCTTATTTTTTCCATTCTTAATCATAACCTTCTTTTTAACCTTCAAATTGATTTTTAGACTTTACAAACCTAGCCTGAAACGTAACATAAAAATCATTTATATTCTTTTCCTTGGTTTAACGATGTATATAATTGTATTAAATGTGTTAAAAGCAATTAATGACCTTGTAACTCCATTAATATTTTTAAGTTTTTATTAAAAATTAATCTCTCAGACTTAGTAAAGCAGATGTTCACTTAATGTGGAACAAAAATAAGTATAAATATCCTTAGCTTATTATAAACTAAAAGAGAATTAATATAATTATAACTTTTCCTAATTAATAATGCCTTTCTACCCCAAATGTGGAACAAGGAATAGACCACTTATACTTTCTGTCGTAACTGTGTTTAATTCAGGAAGTTGCCCTGGTGGAATCTATATTTTTTCATCAGCCAATAGTATTAATCCGGCTACAAAATTGGAAAATTTTCTTATTATGAGAAAGATTTTGGGAAAATACGGTAAATATCCAATTAACATGAATCATTAATACAAAAAAGACCTCTATTATTTATGCAATCCATGAAAAAACATAAATTACATAAGTGATCAAATTCTACCCTATTGAATTGTAAATAAGGATATTAGATAGTATTTTATTTATCAAATATTAATTCGCATACTGCGAAGTTCTATACAATATATATTTCCGATTATTAAAGAATAGGATTATTTGAATTTTAGTTTTTTAAGAAAATCGGATTTACAATTCTAAATCAAAAAAAGAGTGTGTAATCTATGCCAAAAATGAAAAAAAAGCAAGTTAAGAAAGGAAGGAGAACCTATGGACCAAACCCACAACCAGAAGTAAAACGAGTAAAGATGCCATTTAGGAGAAATGGGGAAATGTTTGGACGTGTAACCGATATTTATGGTCAAGAACGGATGGGGGTCTATTGTGAGGATGGAAAACATCGTCTAGGACGGATTCGAGGAAAAATAAAGAAAAGAGTGTGGATCAGAAAAGGTGATTTAGTAGTAATTAATCCCTGGGAATTTGAAACAGAAGTTCAAGGTCAAAAAGAAAAATGTGAAATCTCTTGGAGATACTTAAGACATGAAATTTCTTGGTTAGAACGAAAGGGTTTAGTACCACAAAATCTCGACTTAAATAATATTCTCCTTTAACAAAATTTTTTTATTGTTGAAGGGTAAATTGATTATTTTTATTTAATTATAGATTAAGTATAAAAAATTAAAAGAAAAAAAAAAGAATAAGATTCGATAACAATCGCAAAAAAAGATTTTTACTAATTATTATTTATTTCTTATATTGTATTATTTCCTTTTTGTAGATTTATAATTATTCAAACCATTAAAAGCGGAAATTTCCTCTTCTGCCTCTATTATATGGATTAGGAGGAGCTTTCTCAGTTATTACAACATTACTAGCTTGTGGTCCTTTTTGACCATCAACTACTTCAAATTCTACTTTATCGTTTTCATTTAATGTTTTGTATTCATCATCTCTGCCTGATAAGGCAGTGTAATGAACAAAAACATCGCTTCCTTCTTCAGAACTTATAAATCCGTAGCCTTTACGGCTATTAAACCATTTTACTGTTCCTTTTACCAATTTTAAAACCAATTTTTAAATTTTCTTTTACAATTCTTTATTTCTAAAGAACTAATAAAAAAAAAGTATTCAAAGATAATAAATTTTGACTTTTTTGGGATAGTTGGATTATTTTTTGTCTATAATTTTGGGAAGAAATGATTCCCTTATTATTAAAAATTATAATTAATATTGAAACTAAAAGTAAAAGTGACCATAATGTTAATAAATAGTTCGATCGGTAATAATATTAAATTTAACCGAGGTTCAATTGAAATGTTCTTGAAAAATCAAAATAAACTTATTATTATTGGAATTGTCTCTCTAATTATTGTTTTTCTTACACCCTATGGTTTTGATTTAGATATCGGACCGGGTCCCTATAGGTTATTAGCAATCCTTTGGGAGTATTTCGCTTTAGCAGTTATCAGATGGTTTACAGTATTATTATATGTTCCGTATTATTTTTTTCGATTTATTACACTCTATTACATCATGAGGTTTATTATGGGAAAGGTCACAAAGAAGAAAGCGATAATTATGGCTATTATATGCGAAATTATTCCTTTAACTCTCACAATTATTGGTTTAATATTTCCAGATCCTACAGGTGAGCCGTACATCAATACAGTAATTCCAATCCCAATTTTCCTTTTATATAATCTGATTCTTATTTTCACATTTTCAAATAGAAAATTAAACACTACAATCTGAAATCAGTTTAAATTAAGAAAATACTTTTTTAACTTCTTTTTTTTTAAATTAACGGTAATGAGATGAAAAAGATAGAACCTTTATTTCTTCCCTCCAATTCAACCCAAATCTCTCCACCATGTAATTCAATAATTTATTAGATATGAATAATCCAAAATACCTGTTTTTCTAATATAGAAATTAATTTTTGAAAATCATGATCTGGATCTTTCAGAAGCAGTTCAAAGAAAAAATTAAAAAAAGGTAGATGAAATTCAATTAAAGTGCAATTCCATTCAATTTTATACATTCCATAAGAGCAATTAAATAATCTATTTTTAGAATAGCTCATTGATTCTAATTATTACTCAAGATCATCAAAACTTTTTTATGAATAACTCTAGATTTTACGAAATCGTCAAAATTGATGAAATAGGAGTGAAAATACCACAAACAAGCCATTTTAGTATTGGAACTTCTCCCTATTACGCGCATCAGCACGGACTTGCAATCGATATATATCATAGTCTAACCCTAAAAAATTATGAAGTTTTAAGCCCTATCTCCGGAAAAATCGAAATGATTAAAACTCTAAAGGCACCTAAAGCTAAATTTTCTGATGGCATTAATTTTGATTATTTAATTTTGATTAGCAATCCTAGCGATTCTAAGATTCTTTGGAAAATGATGCATGTTAGCCCTAATGTTGATGTGGGAGATAAAATAGATATTGGAGATCCATTAGGAAAAACAATCCGTAATGGTTATTTTGCTTATTGGTCAAGTTCTCACATACATCTGGAACTTAGACCTTCAAATGACGCTATTCGGGCTCGAGGTGGAAAAAGTTTTAATTTAGCGACTGAAAAGCAGGAAGGTTTAATTGATATCTCAGAAAAGATAGATACAAGTAAAATTCCTATAGAAATTCATTCAATTTATCCTGAGATGATTCTTGCTTATTTACCAAAATATTATTACTATAAAATTAATCCCTTCTATGGAGTTAGGGTAAAAATAAAGCATTTTAACTGTATTTTAGATGGTGGAATTCCTCATTATAAAATTGGAACTATTCTCTTCCAGCAACAAAATATTTCTAATGAATTAGATCTAATTTATTTAGGAACTAAAAAGATTGGAATTTTGCATGAACTTAAAGGACAATTAGGTTTTTTTAAGTTTAATGATATGAAATTTTTTTTAAATAATAAAGAAATTAGAGGAATTTCTCTTTATTTGGCGAATTTCTTACCCTTGATAAAGATAATTCCATATAAAAAAAATCAATTCTCCTTTAAACCAAAATCTATTCAATATCTAAAATTAATTTCTTGTGAAGCTCCTAACAAATAATATTACTATTTTAAATTATTAATTGATGTCTTTAATACACTTTCAAATTTATCACAGATAAATTCAGCATCTTCTTCAGTAATATTGAGTGGAGGCTTTATTTTAATCAAGTTTCGCTTTAAAAGTTTTCCTGTTCCACTTAAGTAAGGCATACTAGGACCAAAATATATATCTTGCCTTACTCCTTCATGAAGCATCTCTTCCATTAGATCAGTAAAAGGTTCTCTTGATTTTTGATCTTTAACCAATTCAATTCCTATAAACAACCCTGGACCACGTATATCACCAATAACCTCGTAATCTTCTTGAAATTCTTTCAATCTTTTGCTGATTTGTTTCCCTCTTTCTTCACAATTCTCTCCAATTTTTGCTCTTTCTATCACCATAATTGCAGCTAGTCCTGCTGTACACCCTATAGGTGCATTACAAAAGGTAGTATGATCTTCTGAAGGTCCAAATCTCTTTTTTATTTTATTTGATACAATCATTGCTCCCAATGGAAATCCCCCACCTATAGCTTTTGTAAAGCACATCATATCAGGCGATACATCAATTCCTAGTTCCTTTTCATATTTTTCTGTTAGAGTAAAATATTTCCCAGTTCTCCACACACCTGTTTGAGACTCATCATATATAATAAATATCTTCTCTTCATCACAAACTTCCCTTAATTTAACAAGAAAATCTGGCGGGAAAGGCACATGGCCACCTGCTGCTTGCCATGGTTCTAAAATAACCCCTGCTAATTTTCTTGAAGTTAAGCCCATTAGATATTCATTTACTAAATTAAAACACTCGAGATTACACTGCGGGTCCTTTTTACCATATAAGCCATTTTTATAATTCCATAAGCAGCGATAACAATATGGTTGTGGAACTCGTGTAAAGAAATCTACTCCAAACGATCGAAATCTTGTTATAGTATGAAAGGGTTGAGATGCTGTTATCATGGCTAATGTATTTCCATGATACCCCCCTCTAAAAGTTAAAAAATGATCACCCATTCTTGATGCTACTAATGCAAATTTTACAGCAGCCTCAACTGCTAGACTTCCACCTTCATTATTAATAACAACTCTTCCTCCTTTCAACCGACCAGGACATATTTCAGAAAGTTTATTTATAAATTTAGCACGAGACGGGGATACACCTTCAGATTTTATATGAGTCAATCTTTTAATTTGTTCAGCTACAGCATAATTCACGTCAGGATGGGCAAAACCTAATGCTAATGACCAATATTGGGCAGTACAATCAAGTTTCTCGGAAATTTTTCCTGTCTTAGCATTCTTGACAATAACCCATGGAGACCCCGGCTCCTTAGCTTCAATTAAAACATTTTCATCATAATAATTGTTTAATAAATGCTTATCAAATAGCAATAACTCCTCTTCATTTACACCAGACGAAATTGCGCTAAGTTCTTCTTTACTTAAAACTTTTGGATTAAATTCAACCATAAAAATTCACAATAAAATTATTTTTTTTAAATATGGATAATATAGGTAAAAATTAAAAGTTTTAACAAATATAAATAAAAAATCTATAAAATCAATAATTAATCTACTTTTTCCATTTTATAAGAAACTCATTTGCTTTCTTCACCGTGCTTGGACTACTACTTCTTAATTGATTTTTGACAAATTCAATAATTTCATTTTTATTCTGGATCTCTTTAAAGTATTCACTGAAACTCTCAATTATATCTCCTTTAATTAAATCTTTGCGGCTTGGGGTATGGTTAGTATTATCAATACCTAATAAAATGTTTGTAATTTTAGATCTTAACAATGGTTTAGCAATAGCAATTTTCCCTGCATAAATTGCAAGTTTTCTAGTTACTATAACGCTTTTATCATCAATAAGCTTAAAAAAATCGTCAAAAATATCTTCAAATTTACGCTGTTCATCTATAGAGGTTAGGTTCGCAATTATAGTAATTGCAATAGATTTATGATAAGCATTTTTGCTTCTTAGTAAATAAGTAAAAACTTCCCAATGTGGATAAACGATTTCAGGATTTGCTTTACTGAGACTTTCTAATGCAATGGCATTTGGATATCTCACTGAATCTTGTTTAGCCGTAATTCCTTCTAATACTTTAGGGAGATATTTTTTTTCATCTAAAACTCTTCTTACTATTCTTTCTGCTTGTATTTCAGCATCTTTTTTTGTTATTGACATAAATAGTATAATTTGAAATTTGTTAAAAAAAGATCTAAAGGTTTTGATTTTTTATTTTCAACAGATTTTTGAAGAGAAAAATGATATATAGTCTCTACCGTCTAATCAAAGGAAGAGTAAAATAAAAAGTTGAACTCTTGTTTCTACCCTTTGATTTAACTCTTATACTTCCATCATGTAATTCTATAATCTTTTTTGTAATAAACAATCTAAGGCTAGATTCATCAGATATTATATCTAAAAAATGAAATAAGAGGATATATTTAACAACTTGCACTTTTTTCTTTAAAAATGAGTTATTGCAATAATAATTAATTTACAAGCAAAAAAATGATTCAAACAGCTAGAAATATTTTAATATAAAAAACAAATATATTTTTATAAGAATGATTTCATATAAGACTGCGTTAAAGATTAATTCAATAGAAAAAACATTATTAGTTGAATTGCTTGCAGTTTTATTATTATCTTGAGCGAACAGAATCCTTTTGCTCTTTTTCTTTTGATTTTACACGGATTTGTTCGCTTGGCTGGTAAATTTAATTGAAAGAGATCAAAATTGTTCGCTCCCTCAAGTAATAATTCATTTGGGAAAAAAGGAAAAAAAAAGTTTGGTATAAAAATATGTATAATCCAAAAGAAATTGAAAAGAAATGGCAAGATAAATGGGAGAAAACAAAAATATTCGATGCAGATCCAGATGAGAAAAGAGAAAAAATCTTTATTACATCACCTTATCCTTATGCATCAGGTCCTACCCATATAGGTCATGGTAGGAGTTTTGTTAATGGAGATATATTTGCTAGATATTATCGAGCTAAAGGTTATAACGTTTTATATCCTATGGCATTTCATATTACTGGTACTCCTGTCTTAGCGATTTCCTCTTCTATACAAAGAGGTGATCAAATACAAATTCTTAGGATGAAAGAATATGTAGCACTGCATACGATAGATCAGAACAATGTAAATAAAGTTGTTAAAAGCTTTGTAGATCCATGGAATATAGTAAATTATTTTTCTAATACGATTAAATTGGATTTCAAATCAATAGGGATGAGTTTAGATTGGAGAAGAGAATTTACTACTGGGGATAAAATCTATAATAAATTTATTGAATGGCAATTCTTCCATTTAAAAGAAAAAGGATTTGTTGAAAAAGGGGAATACCCAATTCTCTATTGTCCAAGAGATAAAAATGCCGTTGGAGAGGATGATATTGCTAGTGGAGATGAACTTGATCTTAATATTAACGAATATATATGCATTAAATTTCCATTTGAAGATGGGTTTCTCGTGGCTTCTACTTTAAGGCCAGAAACAATATACGGAGTCACAAATATATGGATAAAACCAAATGGAGACTATACTAAGGCTTTAGTAGATGATGAAATATGGTTTATCTCCAATGAAGCAATCAATTTGTTAGAAAATCAAAATAAAGAGATTAAAATATTACAAAATTTCAAAGGTAGTAAAATTATTAACAAAAATGCAAGAGATGTATATGGAATTAAAGAAATCCCTATTTTACCTGGAGAATTTGTTGACACATCTATTGCTACAGGAGTAGTTTATTCGGTCCCAGCTCATGCTCCTTACGATTATATAGCCTTAGTTGATTTACAAAAAAATAATGAATTAATCGAGAAATTTAGGCTAAATAAAAGAGAAGTTGAATTAATTTATCCCATTCAAATTATTGAAGTAAAAGGATTCAAAGATTTTCCTGCAAAAGTATATTGTGAGAGATTTTCCGTTAATTCTCAAGAAGATGAAGAGAAGCTAGATTTAGCTACAAGTGAGAATTATAAATATGAATTTTATAATGGTGTTCTTAATGATAAATGTGGTAAATACCAAGGAATGAATGTCAGCGATGCTGCTAGACAAGTCACAGAAGATTTAATGGAAGAAAATTTAGCTGACAAATTATTCATTCCTGTTACCAAAAATCTTAGATGTAAGTGTGGAGCTGATATTATTGTTTCAATTTTAAAGGATCAGTGGTTTCTGAATTTTAATGCAGGAGATTGGAAAAAAAATGCATTTAAATGCCTTAATAACATGAAAATTATCCCCAATAAATATCGATTAAATTTTGAAAATATTTTTAATTGGCTTGAAAAAAGACCCTGTGCTAGAAAAAGAGGTCTAGGAACAAATTTACCTTTTAATAAAGAGTGGATAATAGAATCTCTAAGCGATTCGACAATATATATGGCCTTTTATACCATTTCACATAAAATTAAAGAATATCAAATAAAACCAGAACAATTGACTCCAGAATTTTTTGATTTTGTATTGTTAGGGAAGGGGGATATAAAAAGGATTTCTAAAAATACGAATATTGGTGAAAATATACTTAGAGAGTTCCAAAATGAATTCCTTTATTGGTATCCAGTAGATCATCGTCATACTGCAATAATGCATATATCTAATCATTTAAGTTTTTATATATTTCATCATGTTGCTATATTCCCAGAGAAACATTGGCCAAAACTTATTTCTTTAATCGAACCTGTTAATGTAGAGGGACAGAAAATGGGTAAATCAAAAGGAAATTTAATTCCTCTGGCAGATATTCAAAAAATTTACTCTGCGGATTTATTTAGATTTTATATCTCTCATGGCGCTGATTTTAGCGTCTGTATGGATTTTAGAGAAAAAGCAATAGAAACAGTGAAAAGTCATATCACAAAATTTTATATCTTCATATTTGATAAAATTACTCAATCAAAAAAAATTGAATCTAAATTTGAAAATATTTGCTCTAAATATTCAAAAGTGATGCTTTCAAAAATAATTAAGAAATTCATTGAAGCTGAACAGGCATTAGAAAATTACAATATACGCAAATATCTTCAAACCGCATTTTATGAGATCTTTAACCTTGTACAGGAATTTTATAGAGATATTATTAATACTGAAGATTTTCTAATAGTTTTTAAATTGATCTATATGGATTGGTTAAAAATGCTTTCCTTAACGATGCCCCATTTATGTGAAGAGTTATGGGAATTTGCTGGAAATAACGGATTTATATCAAAAGTAGTTTGGGACGCCTTTAATACACAATTCATCGATAACAATCTGGAACTTGAATTTGAGTATATTTCAAATGTGATTGAAGATATTTTCAATATAAAAAAAATCGTAAAATCACAGAATTATGATAAAATATATCTCTATTTAGCACCTGAATGGAAATATAAGATTACAGACTTAATTTTATCAAAAAAAGGTAATTTCAATGAGATAATGTCTGAATTGAAAAAGGAAAAAAAGTTAATGAACAATAAAGAGCTTATTCCTTTTATGAAAAATCAATTGAAGGCCAGGATTTGGGAAAAAAATTTACCCCAAATAGATGAGAGAGAATTATTAGAACAATATAAGCCTTACATAGAAAAAAGAGTAAGTTCATTGATTATAATAAATTCCGAATTTGATCCCAAAAATCGATCAATAAGAGCTATACCATTCAAACCTGCTCTTTTTATAGATGCATAACTGAAATTATTGAACCTATAACTTCTTTTTTTCTATTGCTTTTAAAATATACTGATATTTAACAATTTCTTTAGTATCGATTTTACGTATATAATAGTCCAATTGTTTTGTAAAGTATTGATTTAATATCTTCAATTGAGGAGTTCAGATTATAAATTTAGAACCTTCTTCAATTTGTTTTTCAAATAAAGTATCTTTAATTTCTTCAATATTCATATTGATAATTTGAAGTGGGATCCACTCGAAAACATCATTAATATTTTTATTTCTTTTTGCAGAGGTCTCCATATAGTAAATTCTTAATTCTTTAGCTAATTCCATACCTTCTTCTGTTGAAACGACCCTAGAAAAGTTAAGATCTACTTTATTTCCTACAAGAATTTGTAATGATCTTATACCATTTCCTTATATGCTCAAATGTTTTAATAAAAAATGTAAGTAACTATTAGGATTTTAAATAAATTTATTTAGCAAATTTACATTTGGTTTCATAAATAAATTTTTAAGTGAATCATTATGCCAGAACCAGTAAGTATGTATGAAAAGTACTTTAAGGACCCAAAAAGAGAGCCTGTATTAGTAGATTATGTAAGAACACCAATAGGTAAAAGAAATGGTACAGTGGGACGCCATCGGGGCGATGATTTAGTAGTTCATTGTTACCAAACAATTATAAAGCGAAACAATTTCGACCCAAAAATTATTGGTGATTCAATAGTTTCTTGTAATAGTCAAATTGGGGATTGTGCTTTAGATATTGGTAGAACTACTGCTTTAGCAGCTCATTTACCAATTTCAGTACCTGGAATGTCTATAAATCGACAATGTGCAAGTGGAGCTCAATCAGTGATGTCCGCTTGGCAAGCTATCTCTTCGGGGATACATGATTGTGTAATTTGTGGAGGAGTTGAGGTACAGAATCGATATGAGATCATGGCAGATTGTAATATCTTCGATAAAGAACAGAATAAGTTAGTCATGATACCACCAAATGGAAAAATTGTGACCCATCCTTTTGTTGCCGAGCAATTGAAAGCTCATAAAACATCTTTTTCAGGACAAATCAATTCTGCTCATGTTATGGGGCAACATTGGATGGAAAAAGCCAAAATAAGTTTGGAAGAATTTAGAACTGAAATGGATAGTCTATCTTTGTATTCCCATGAAAAAGCATGCTCAACTTGGGACGAGAGAGGTAAAGAAATCGAACCCTTATGGTGCCCAAAACTTGATGAAAATGGTAAAACAATTTTGGACGAGAAAAATCAAGTTGCTGAAGATCCAAGCATGTCAGAATTAACTGAAAAAGATGAGACGCCACGTCCAGGAACATCAATGGAAAAACTTAGTAGCTTAAGAACAATAATTGGAAGAAAAAGTAAAGCCTTTCTGACAGCTGGAAATAGTTGTCCTGTTAGTGACGGTGCAGCGGCTCAACTATGGATGACTAGAAGCTTAGCAGAAGAACTAGGACTTAAACCAAGAGCATCAATTGTAAATTTTGCCGTAGTTGGTACCGATCCCGTCTTAATGCTTACGGGGCCAATTGAATCTATACCTGAGGCTTTAAACAGAGCTAATATGACATTAGATGAGATGAGTTTTATTGAAATTAATGAGGCTTTTAGTCCAGTAGTTTATGCAAGTTGTTATGAATTTGGATTAGATTGGAAAGATGAGCGATTTAATCCTTGGGGCGGTGCAATTGCTTTAGGACATCCAACAGGAATGACAGGTTGCAGACTCATTGGCTCAAATCTCCATCAACTAGAAGAATCAGGTAAGGAGTTCGCAATTTCTTCAATGTGCGTAGGATTAGGAATGGGCGCTGCAACAATTCTTAGAAATGAGAATCCAAAATAATATTTCCACTATTTTATCATTAATTTTTAAATTTCAATTTACTTTGTATCAGCTGTTCATTTGACATAGATTAAATGATTTGGAACTTGTAAAAATGCTTACATAACCAAGAATTAATATAGTTTCTTATATAGTTTTATTATTATCATCATAATGAAATTTATGAACTTCATATTCTTATAAAAATTTATTACCAAGATTTCGAAAAATATAATATAATTTACATAAAGAGCACTCTTATTGAAATTAAAATTAGCAAAATTGCTATATTTAATTATAAGAAGAATTTTAGTATAATTAATGAATAACTTATAACCTAAATTCAAATTGATGGCTCATGAGAAATTTTAATTATTATAATCCAACTCGAATTCAATTTGGTTGGTCTCGTATAAACGAGATTGGAAAAATAGTAAAAAGAAATGGTAAAATATGTCTACTAGTTACTGTTAAACCTTTTAAAGCTATGGAAGAGTTATTCAAAAAAGTGATTAGGCTATGCCAAGAAGAAGGAGTAGAATTGATTCACTATGATGGTGCTATTCCTGAACCAACCGATGTCTGCGTAGATAAAGGTTCTACGATTGCTATAGAAAATAATGTAGAAGTGATCCTTGGAGTTGGTGGTGGTTCAAGTATTGACACGGCAAAAGCTATTGCTGTTGGTGCAACACATGAAGGAGATATATGGGATTATCGGTTGGGTCAAAAACCAATTGAAAGTAAAAAAATCCTTCCAATAATAGCTGTACCAACTACAGGCGGTACAGGAGCAGAAGTTACTAATATGGCAGTATTAAAAAGTTCTAGAGATCATGTTAAATCTGCAATAGCTAATTGGAATCTCACTCCCATGGTTGCACTAGTTGATCCTCAACTTACATTGACTGTTCCACCAGAAATAACAGCTTCTACTGGTTTTGATGCATTTACTCATTCATTTGAAACATATATAAATAAGAACTCATCAGAATTTATAGATCTATATGCTCTACAAGCTTTAAAAAATGTAATAAAATATCTGCCAATTGCAATTAAAGATGGCAAAAATAGGGAAGCAAGGGAGGCTCTTTCATTTGCAGCTACACTCGGTGGTTTATGTATTTCGAATATAGGAACCACGCTCCCTCATGGAATAGCAATGGCTCTTGGAGGACACGCTTCTGGTATTACTCATGGTGAGGGGTTGGCAATATTATATCCTGAAGTTAACCGTTGGACTTGGAAACATGCAATTGAGAAATACGCTGTAATTGGACGGTTATTTAACCCTACATTAAAAAATAGTTCTGATGAAACCGCTGCTGAAGAATGCTGTAATGAAATTGAATTATTTTTGAAGAAAATCGGATTATGGATAAGTTTAGAAGATAAATCTGTATCTAAAGACGATATAACCGCGATAGCTAGTGATACACTTAAACTTCGCAATTATACACTCCATCCAAAAATAGCGAATTTTGAAGAGATCTCTAATTTGATTGAGAAAAGTTATAGAAGAAATTAATAATGTTATTTCATTTTCTTCCCAAAGTTCAATTTAGGGCAAAAAACACTAAATGCTTCAGATCTAGGATAAATAATTAATACTTATATTATATTTTAAATATTTATTATTCAAAATAACCTATGAATATATAATAATATAGTGAAATTTTATGAAAAGAGTCGCGATAATTGGAGTTGGACATACCAAATTTGGGCGATTACCAGATAAAGGACTACTTGATTTAATGTCTGAAGCTTCCTTAGATGCTATCGAAGATTCAAAAACTAATGATAAAAATTTTGATTCTGTATATGTCGGTTCCATGAGCCCTTCTGCTTTCAATAATATATCAGGTATTGCAAGTGCTCTAGTAGATAAATTAAGCTTATTACCTGCTACTGCTGATCATATTAAAAATGGTCCTGCTAGTGGGGGATCAGCGGTTAAAATTGGTTTTCAAGCGATAGCTTCTGAAATGAGTGATTTAGTATTAGTGGTTGGTGCTGAAAAAATGACTCATATTACAACTCCTGGATATATTACTTCAAATGTTGCTACTTTAACCCATCCAGAAGCAGAAAGGTGCCATGGAGTCTCTCTTCCTTCACTAGCAGGAATGCTAACGAGAACTTACTTAGAAAAATATAATGCTAAACTTGAATGGATTTCTGATATAGCTATTAAAAATCATTATAATGGCGCATTAAACTCTAAAGCTCATTTTCAAAGAACTATTGAAGACTTTATGGGTAGTGCCATTCAAAAAGGAAAAGGAAATTGGGACAATATATATGATTTCCTTAACGATGATACAACAAATCCGATAATAGCAGATCCCTT
>JBHLNW010000014.1:0-57417 GCA_048941185.1 Promethearchaeota archaeon | reverse complement strand
CAATTATATCAATTAAGTGTAGATGCTAATGGAACGTATAATTTTAAATTTATAATTATTGGAGATCATAATGTAGGCAAGAGTTCAATTATTCGTAGGTTTGCTGAAGATAGGTTTTTAGAAAATTATCGAGCTACTATTGGCCTTAATATAATTTCACACAATTTTGAGTCATTTGGAAATAGAATAAATATATCTCTTTGGGACATAGGAGCACAAGAATATTTCAGAAGATATAGAAAAACGTATTATAATGGAGCTCAAGCAGCATTCATTGTTTTTGATATTACTAACGATAAGTCCTTTGAAAATGTAATAAACTGGTTTAATGAACTAATTCAATTCATTGATAATAAAAGTCTACCCGTCATAATTATTGGAAATAAAAAAGATCTAACTATTAAACGAAAAATTAATAAACAAGATGCCTTGAAGCTAACAAAAAGCTTAAATGACGCTTCAAAAACCAATATTCTATATCTTGAAACTAGTGCATTAACAGGGGAAAATATTGAAGATGCTTTCAGATTAATTTCTCATAATTTTATTGCTAAATGTAGAGAAGTGGCTCAACAACAACGAGATGAAGAATTATTAAGTGAAATTAGATCTATTTTACAAAATAAAGATAAACTAATTCTTAGTTTTATAACTGAAAACCCGATATGGAATCCCGCCTTACAAATGATGGTTGGCATTAATAACAATTCACACATTTTGGATTTTAAGGATGAAGAGGATGAAAAATATTATAAATATTCAAATGGTTTGATTTTAAAAAATTGTATTTATTTTTTAAAAGATATTTCTGATTCAGATGGAGTCTTTTGTATATTCGATGCAAGAGACAAAGAGAACATTAATCCTAAATGGAAATATATAATTAGTAAAATAATTGAATATATTCAGAAAAATAAAGTCTTAGTAATAGGAATTCAAGTAACAGAAAAAAATAATTGGTCGAGATTAATAGAACAACTTAGATTAGATGAAGAATTAGAAAGAAAAATGGGATCTATAATTTTTTTTAAGATTGGAAATGATTACCATTTGGAAATTCATAGTCAATTAAAAGCAATGCTAAATGCTATTAGGAATCTTGTTTAAAATGAGTCAAAAAAAAAAGAAAAAATTAAATTAAGAAAAACCATCCTTTTTGTTTGAGCTCCTCTTTTAGTTCCGCAGTATCATGTAATGTTATTTTACTGGATTCATATAACTTCTTTAAAGCCTCAAAATTATCGTTTAAATTAACAATTTTATTAAGCTCTTTTTGACATTCACTAGTTAGCTGAAATATTCTGGAAAATAAATTTAGATTTATTGTTTTAATATTTTCAGGATAATTTATGGTTTTATCTTGAGGCAGAATCAAAATGTCATCATAATGATAAGCAAGCCATTCCAATCCAACAATAAATAATATCATTTCTGGATTTTGATACTTTTGACAATATTCGACTATTTCATCCACAGTCAAATTTTTAGTGTACAAAATTTGTATAGCGTTGATATAATTTACTTTCTCAGAGTCTATTTTTAATTCATTAGCTAGATCTGGTCCATCTTCAAAATTTGTGAATCTATTTTGTAAATATCTCTTATCATTTAAAATTAATCCATTAATCGTTTCTTGGGAATCTGGGTAAACTTGAGGATTTGAATAATACTTAATTTCATTCTCATCAAAAAATTTTGTCAATATTTTATTGATACAACCATTTCTTAAAGGAATGGCTTCTGCTTTTGATCTCACTTCCAATTCTAAGTCCTTAAAATTTTTATATCTATTTTGTTCAAGTTTATCTCCTTTTTGGTACAATTCATATGATATTTTCCCACACTCTTCATAAATCTCTGCAGCCTCTAGATAATTACTTTTTTTTATTGCAGACTTAGCTTCTTCCTCTAAAAAACTTCTTTTTTCTTTTAGCTTATCTAATTCCTTGTCTATGATGACTACCTGTACATTTTTCTTTTTTGATTTTTTAAGGCTAACAATGAGTAATGCTAATCCCAAAGGAACTGCTATTATTATAATTAACCACCATGGAAATACTGTTGGAGTGTTTATATCTTTTTCAATAATTACTTCCGAAGAACCTTCGTTACCCAAAGAATCATTAGCGTAAAACCTAATTGAAATATGCCCATTTTCGAATTCATCCCAAAGTGTTTGTGAAAATGTACCATTTGTTGTAAAGAAAGTTTTTGAACCATTATTTAATGTGTACCACATAGAAGCTATTCCATTAGGATCAGAAATTCTAACATCATAACTGGGTGCTGTTCGTCCACATAAATCTAGAAATTCAGGTGTGTTAATAATGATTATAGGACTAATAATATCTTTCCTAACAATTACTTCTAAAAAACCTTGATTTCCCAAAGAATCATTAGCATAAAACTTAATCGATACACTCCCATTTCCACACTCCTCCCAACATGCTTGAGATATTGTACCATTTTCTGTGAAGAATGTCTTCAGACCATTATTCAATGTATACCACATAGAATCTATACTATTTACATCTTGAATTTCCACATTAAAAGTTGGTACTACATATCCAAAAAGATTAAGATCAATTGGGCTATTAACCTTAATAATCGGTGAGAATATATCCTTTCGAACTGTAATTTCTGAATATCCTTTATTTCCAAAAATATCGTTAGCAAAGAATTGAATAGTCACTGTTCCATTTCCCATCTCTGCCCATCGTGCTTGATTAATAGTTTCATTTGTAGAGAAAGTAGTGTTAACAGTTGTTGCTGTTCCATTAAGCAAACGATACCATTTTGAATCAATACTACTATCATCGTTAACTATAACGTTAAAATTTGGTGCTATGCTTCCTAATAGGTCATTATCATTTGGTGAGTTAATAACTATTACTGGAGGAGTTATATCAACATTATATTGAGAACCGATGGAGTAAAAGGTATAAGGATTCTTTTGATTGTTATATTCCGTTTCAAACCAATCAGATGAACGAACATTTGAAGTAATTCTAAATTCTTCAATTATCACATCACTAGGATCAGAGCAATCTATGTCAGCGCCAATAATAAAGCCTGACCAAGGAGAAGCAGTTCCTAAGGCATCGGCATCGGTGACATTTCTATTTAATGCTCCATTAAGATAATGTATATGACGTCCAACTGATCCACCTTCCCATGTCATAACAAAATGATAAAATTGATTAATATTCCACCCAGTATAAGTACATTCAACGCTACTTCCACTTCCAGTATTATTTATAACCCTAGTTCTAAGGCGAGTTTCAGAGGGGTCCGAATTATAACGAAAACATATATCTTGGCCATAATATGGCCAATTAATGGCTGTAAAATATCGCTGCAAAGGCTGTGATGGGCTACATAGTTCTTGAGGCTTAAACCACATTTCAAGAGAGAGTGAGCTTGTCGGATTAGAAAAGCCTGAACTTATATTAAGATATTCATCTTCTTGACTATTGAACTTTATAGCTTTACCAACAATCCCATCTACAAAATGTGCAGATGTAAATCCTGAACCTGGAGTCAGGTCATAATTATTAGTTGTACTATCCAGAACAGAGGATGAGCTTGGGTCTTGATTCATATGATAAACCGCATAATAATTGCTATCCCATACACCTTCGGGATTTTGTTGAGATGCCATCGTCGAATTTCCATAGTACATGTAAATATTAGTATCGGTAGAAGTAGAAAGAGATGGAATTCTGATCCATGCAACTAAACGAGCATGTGTGCCGTTGAAATCTTGCTTGAATAATTCGATCTCATGATCTAACCAATTTGTCCCATCAGAAAAGGCAATATCGTTCCCATTAGATTGAACTTCTGTACGTAAATTACTATCATATATAGAAAGAAGAAACGAAAAATTTGTTAAATCAGTTGACCCCACAACTTTTGAAGAATCAATTGTTATTACTTTACTATAGTTAAAATAAGTTTTATTTAGAGAACCACTTGATATGTGAGGTAATGAATGCTCTTCATAATTTAATTCACTAATTTCATTATTGTTTCCATTATAAAAATTTTTTTCTATAAAGGAACCAATTGCAATCAATGTAAAAATGAAAAGAATTGAAAGAAGTTGAAATTTAGCTTTACTTTTCCTCAACCTAAAACACTAATAAGATTTTAAATTATATTCTTATATATTAAAGACTTTTTACAATAATGTTATAAAGAAAAAATAGTGTATTAAATATATAAATCAATGTGATGGATACTTGCCAAATACCATTGGTTTTAATTAACTCTAAACTAAATTAATTTATTGGATTCGAATAAAATCTTCTGAATATAACTCTAATTAATCATTTATGTCTAATCTTTTTCTACATAAATCAATAGCTTTTGGATTATTATCTACACCTATCCAATTTCTATTTAGTTTAGCTGCTACTGCTAATGTTGTTCCGGTACCACAAAAAAAGTCTACTATAAGATCTCCTTCGTTTGAAGAAGCTAGTATAATACGTTCCAATAATTTTTCGGGTTTTTGAGTAGGATAACCAAGATATTCTTTTGACCTTGTAGTAGTTTGAAAAGAATAGATATCATTCCAAACATCACCGATAGCATTACCAGGTTTTTCATCTAAATATTGTTTCCCCCCTCTCCTTTTCCTATAAAGACGGCCATCTTCATCTTTATAACGAAACATTTTCTTAATGTAATCTTCCTTATATGGTGAATATAATTTGTTAAATGTAAAATTATCAGATTTTGAATAATACAAAATTGTGTCGTGTTGACGTACCCACCCATTAACTTGACTTTTAAATCCAGAAACACTACCTACATTCCAAATTATTTCTCTTCTAAAATTTTTTCTACCAAATAAATCGTCACATAAGAGTTTTAATTCAAAAGCAGCAGTTGGATCACAATGACAATAAAAACTACCAGAAGTTTTAAGAACTCTATATATTTCTTTAATTCTTTCCTTCATGAAATTCAAATATTCATCAAGGTCACTCCATAAATCAGAAAATTCTTTATAATCTACTCCGCTAAAAAATGGCGGATCAATATAAATTAAATCAATTAGTTCTGATTCAGTTTCTTTCAAAAACTCTAAGTTCTCTGCTAAATAGACGGAATTAATTTTCATGTAAACTTTAATAATAAAATAATGAGATTAATATATTATGGAAAAAGAACGATTGAATAAGAATTTCTTGGCTGAATTTAAAGAATATGATTTTTCTAAAATACAAGAGAATAAAATTTTTTTAGTAGGTTCGATTCGATTTAAAGACTATTTTATAAAAATTGAGTCAATATTGCAAATAATATACAAAAAACTTGTTAGTATGTGTTCGGTAGATGGGTTATTAAATAAAGAAGAATTCTCAGTTAAAGAATGGGATAAATTACAAGAAATAGCCTTAAAAAAATTGCATGATCAAGAAGCTATACTAGTTATTGACATAAATAATTATATTGGTGAACAATCTAAAGAGGAACTGGAATATTTTAAAAATAATTTGAAAAGGTCTATCTATTATTTATCAAACTTAAAAAGTATATAATTCATCAAACCAGATATCAAGATAATTCGAATGAGAGAGATATCACCCTCCTAATTTATTTGGATTTTTGAAAATCCTATTTATTTATATAATTGAAAATCAATAATCTAAGCATCTCAATATATTTTTAAGACCTATCTGCCTAATATCCTCAAATTCTATAAATTGTAAGATCTAAGTATAAGATTGAGGATTTCAAACTATAATGGAATTGTTCCAGGTTTTTTGGGACGACCAAAAGAAACTTTTTTTAGAATTTAAGAAAGATGAGAATGAAAGACTAGTTTATCTTCCCCATAATATAAAGCGATTAAATATACAGTTCGAAATTTCAAAAGAAGAAGTATTTTATAAAAATCCACCTTATCTTATTTCAATTAAAAAGCTTTATCACTCGAATGAAACACTTGCACTTACTATTGATTTGGATTTAATAAATAGTCTTGAAAATCTTCAAATTAAGATTTTACGACTGAACTTTTTTCTGAACTCAGGTCAACGTATTGAACATTCATTCAAGGAAACCCTTAAAGTATCTGAAATCGAATTTAATGAAGAATGTTATATTGGATTTAAAATTGAAGAGCTAAACTCAAATAAAAATCTAAGAAGTACTTTTACACAAGAAAAAATCTATGAAGAAATTAAAATGAACTTCGATAAAAGCAAACAAAAAAGAACTGTTGTATATGAAAAGAAAAGGATTGAAAATGTTCCTGAAGATTTCTCTATTATTTCACTAGTCAATGAAAGCAATAAGACTTTAAAAAATATAGAAGACCAGATTAAAAATTTAGCAGTTATCTTGAAAAATATGAGCTTCAATAATACTCAGTATCTCCCCCCTATTCCTGTTAAAAGAGGTCAAGAATCCGGTATTGAAAGAATAAGAAGAACACCTACTAATCTTAACTTACTTCAAAGCGGAACACCATCAGCAAAAATTTTAGTAATAAAAGAAATGAAATCCATTTTTCAAAAATCAATTGAAAATAATACAGAATTTAATGTAAAAGATATTTTAAAACCTATGAGTGAGGAAGAACTTAAAGCTATTATACTATCCGAAGAAGAACTGCTAAAAAAGGGACAAGAATCTATTAAAAATCAAATTAAACGATTAGAAAATAAAAAAAACGAAACACTCTCATTGACTAATTTGAAAAAACCAAATTGATTGTTTTGTTTCATTCTTATATTTAAATTGATTGATTATACAAAAATTTTTGTTTTATTTTGAGCGATATAATAACTGATAAACCTTTTTTTTAAATCCAATATTAAATTAATTTGTTAATTCAATCGAGGTAAAAAAAATTTTATTAAATTATTTTATAGGAACCGCTGGAAGTGGAAAATCTACACTAACGGGGGAATTAAAGGATTATATAATAAATCGAGATCAAGAAATAAGTGTTATTACTATAAACCTAGATCCGGGTGTGAAGATTTTAGGGTATGTTCCAGATATAGATATACGAGATTATCTTATTCTTGAGGACGTTATGGAAGAATTTGGATTAGGTCCAAATGGTGCTATGATCTTAGCCTCAGATTTAATGGTTAATTATTTAGATGAACTTAAAATTGAAATTGATGAATTTAATCCAGATTGGATATTAGTAGATACAGCAGGGCAATTAGAATTATTTGCTTTTCGTGAAACTGGACCACTTATAGCGAGTGCTTTAGGCTTTGGTTCAATTCAAAGATCTGTAAGTTTTCTTTTTGATTCAAATTTAGTGTTAAGACCAAATGGGTTTATATCTACTTTACTTTTAGCTGCTTCTGTACAATTTCGATTCCGAGATATTCCACAGATTAATATATTATCAAAATCAGATCTCTTAGATGAGGATCAAATTGAAATGATAGTAAATTGGAGTCAGGATTTCAGAGCATTAGAAGAATCTACCAGTGAGAGAGAAAGTGGATTGATTAGAGAATTATCAATTAACTTATCAGAAGTATTTGTTCAAATGGGATCTACTGCAGAATTAATTCCCTGTTCAATTAAAGAGGAAGATGGGCTCGATTTATTGTTTGGATATCTACAAAGAATTTTCGATTCAGATAAATCTAAATTTTATTAACAACGCTTATATAATTAATTAAAGTTTCATTAAAATTACTCAATTATCATGAAAATAATTGGTCCAATTGCCGGTATCGGTTCTAGATTACGCCCATTTACCTTAAGCAAACCAAAAGCATTCTTAAATGTCGCGGGGAAAACTGTTCTGGATCATATCTTAATAAAATTTAGCAAGACTTTTGATGCAGACACTGAACTAATTTTAATAGTTGGTTATAAAAAAAGACAAATAATGGAGTACATTGAAACTCATTATGGTGAAACTTTTAAGTTAACATTTATTGAGCAAATTCCAAGAGGGTATGAAGAAGGAATACCATATTATTGGGGTCTAGGAGAAGCTGTCTATTTAGCAAATTCAAGATTCAAAAAAGTTAATTCAGTAAACGCAAAGGATGATAAAAGAGAAGGTTCTCTTATTTTTCTAGGAGATATGTTACCTCTAGATGAATATTCTTACTTGATGTATAAGTATTGGGAATCTGACATAGATGGAATAATTACCGTAATGAAAGTTCCAAAGAAGGATGCAAGATCTTATGGTATTGTAGTCGTAGATGAAAATAGATTAATAAAAAATTTAGTAGAAAAACCTAAGGATTATATCTCAAATTTAGCTATAGCAGGAATCTATTCATTTTCAAACACTGTTACTTGTGCACTTTTCAAAAACCTTAAAAAATATTTGGATCAGAGAACTAATGACTCGAAAGAAATTTTTATGACAGACAGTTTACAGGATCTTGTAGATCAAGGATTTAAAATTGCTGCTGTAGAATTAAAACAAGGAATCTTAGACTTTGGTCGACCTTCCGAACTTTTAAGGGGAAATCAATATCTTTTAGAGCAATATTCAACTAGGAGTAATGATTTTCAGAAATCAAATATAATGGTAGAGAAAACTTTTATAAAAAATCCTTGCTTTATTGGAAAAAATACACAGATTATAAATTCTGTAATAGGTCCATATGTCTCTATTGGTAATGATTCCTATATTGAGAATTGCATTTTGAAAAATAGTGTTATAGAAACGAGAACTTATCTCAATAATATAATCTCTGATAACTCCATCATTGGAAGTAATGTAAAAGTTGAAAATATCAGTAAAGATAATTTAATTATTGGGGATAAAAGTGTATATTGAAGAATTTTCCTATTATTGCCTAAATTATAATTAAATATTAATTCTAGAAATATTAAAATAGTACTTAATAATAACAAGAAATTGAGAAGAAAAAAAAAAATTAAGATTAATAATGCCATATCATATAGCTTTTGATATTTCTCATAAACCGAGAGGTAAAATTGATGAAAATCTTACTGAACTTCAAGACTTTTTAAAATCAAATGATTTTAACTGTTATAATTTTTTAGAGGTACCCATTACCGAAGATTCTTTGACACCTTATGATATTCTCGTTTTTGTGTGCCCTGATTTTGCAAGAATTTCTTCCCTAGAAATCACAGCAATTGTAAATTGGGTGAAGAATTCTGGAGGAGGTTTATTGTTATTATCTCATGCAGGAGGAGATAGAGGTCGTGGAAGTAATTTATCTGAAATTTCAGAACAATTTGGAATTGCTTTTGAAAATGATCAAGTTTTAGATAATAAAATAAATTTAGGATTAGAAAATATTCCTTTGATTTCAACATTCAATATACCTCATCCAATTACGACAGGAATAAGTACATTGTGTTATCGATCAGGGTCTTCTCTTTCTATTATAGGAAGTGGTGCTTTTTCAATAGCAGATTCAAATGAAACTTCTGAACCCTTTTCTTGTCCACTTATCTGTGTTTCTGAGCCTGAAAAGGGTAGAGTTTGCTGCATTGGAAGTTATGAACTATTTAGAGATAAAATAGGAGGAGGCTTTCAATGCAATGACAACCCGCAATTAGCGTTAAATATTTGCAAATGGCTTATTTCCGATTATCGAATGGAATTAAGAGCTAATTTAGATGTGCCTATTCCAATTCCCCAAACATCCGTTGGACCCACAGACCAACTAATAGAAACAGAAGTTTCACATACTTATGGTTCTCCTGAAAAAAGAACATTTGATATTGATTTTTCAATGAAAATTACTAAAAAAAGTGAATTAGTAGAATTATTAAAAATATTTCAAAATCAAATTAGTTTAATGCAATCTACAATTAACAGGTTAATTGAAAAAACGATTGCGTCTGAAAATGAAATTGATGAAATAAAAAATTCAACAAGTTCTCAGAATTTTAACGATTTTGAAATTATTAAACCAATCGAAAGCGAATCTCAAACTGAGAAAGTACTAGAACATGAAATAATGAATGATGAAGAACCTACACTAACAGCTCTACCCCCAAAACCAGAAAGTTTGAAAAAAACAGAAACAGAATCAGAAGAACCTTTAAAACCACCCCCTAAACTTAAGACAAAAGGTAAGTCTAAAAAAGAGTTAAAAGATGAAAAACAAGGCTTAGAAACAAAATTAACTTCTGTTCAAGATTTGATGAAATTTATTGATAAAAAACACTCATCTGGTAAGATGAATAATAACGAATATGAAAAACGCTCTAAAAAACTCCAAAGCGATTTAAAGAAAACTAAAAAAAGAATTGATATAATCGACAAACTTCTAGAAAAGTAAACTAAATATAAATATCATTTAAAATCCTTTTACTTAGCTATATTTTTCTGAGTAATTAAATAGTTTAATAAGAGGAAGCTTTTATTTTATCACATCTGTAATAAAACAAGTTTCTACAATTTTTACTCCCTTTATTTGAGAAATTTTTTCTTCAATTAGAGGGTTAAATTTTTCGATTGATTCAATTTCAACCTTCATAAATAATCCACAATCTCCAGAAAGTCTCCAAATATCTGTTATTTCTTCAATTTCCAATAATTCTATTAAAATTTTTTTAATCTCTTTGAAATCAGGTTCTACTTTTACTGTAGCTCGAGTACGTGGTTTATTATCGATACGATATTCGATAGTAAATTTTTTAATGATTCCCTCTTCGCTCAATTTTTTAACTCTTCTTCTTACAGTTGCTTCAGTTTTCCCTACATTTTGGGAAATTTCATTAAATGACATCCTACTATCCTCTTTTAGTAGTTCTAATATTTTAAGGTCAACAATATCCATAATTTTTAAATCACGAATTCAACTTTTTATTCTTTTTTATAAATAATTTTTATTAATTATTAAATTTGATGAATCATTTATCAAATTTTATTTAATAAAAACTTCAATTATATCCTTTTTTTGCAAAATTTTGTTTATATTATTACAATCTTATGTTAATAAAACCATAATAATATATATTGATCTATTTATATTCCTCCCTCAATTTTGTTTTTTCCTCTACTCAAAATACTTATTGAAAATATTATTAAGTGAAAAATATAGGTATGGAAATAAAATTAAGTACAATTATTAAAGATATAGTAAAGAAAAAAATAAGCAAAATAAAATATCTTTTACTTTCTTTTCGTAATTAATGATACAACGACACCCAGAACTCCAATTGCACTAATAACTCCTCCAGCTATTGTAAACATGAAGAAGATATTATTACTTAATGTGTAATTGTCTGTTGGAAGATTTCCTTGATTTTGTATATTAATTAATACAAAGTTATCTCTGATATCTACTAACCACTCTAAGATTGCATCAAGTTGTTCAAAACTTAATGAAAGATAGTAATATTCAACCCCAACTCTTATCCTCGTCGTATTGAAATATTCCTGCAAGAAATTATATTCGTACTCATTGTTCATTGCTTTGAACCAGTATGAAACATCTTTCCAATTAACTAAAGAATAAGGAAGATTTTGACCCCATAACGCATATACGGTATATTTATCGATATTGGCTGCCGTAGGGATACCTAACTCCCATCCACTAATGGAATCTAATCCTTTAAACGGGCCGATATCTATTCCACCTATGTACGTAGTACCATTTGCCCATTGACGGTAAAATTCGTATTGAGCGTGACCGGAGATTGAAAGACCAGTATAATCGGAACTAATTAATGGAAGGATAGTATATCTCAATCTATTAAATAACCAGTCGTTTATTAGATTCAATTGAACTAAATCCAAATTAAATATATTAATTAGTTCATTCTGGGCAGTAGTATCCCCTTCATATGCATCAATCCATCTTAATATCCCATCTCTATCAATAAATGATGAGGAATTTGACGGATCGAGGAGAGAAACTGTTGAAACTAATGAGATATTTGATTTTGTTGGAATTCCTAACTCAAATGGCTCAACAACGACTCCTAGATCAAAACCATCTTCAATATATGTGCCATTTGCCCATTGGCCTGCATATAAAATGTCTGCATATTCTGAAATTGACATGCCAATTCCAATTGGTTCTGGGAGTGGGTAAATATATCTTACTAAATTATTCTTTACAGTTGTAAATAACCAAGTATACAACCTACTCATTAAGGCATCATTTAATTCAAAGTCACTTTTTAATTCATCTTCTACAGATGTATTTCCTTTATATGCATGAAACCATTTCAAAATACCCTCATCGTTAACAAAGGAAGAAGTATTTAAAGGATCCCAAAGATTAATCGCAGTAGTATAATTAATATATGTAGGATTATCTCGCCCTACTTCTAACCCCGTTATACTGGTGTTAAAATATTCACTAAAATAGGTTAAATCGAAGCCAGTTAATACCCATGAGGCATTGGCCCATTGATCGTAGAACACTCGTTCAGCATATGTCTCAATTTCCATTGGAGCATAATCACTTTTAACTACAACCTCCCATAGATATGAAGTAATATAAGTTGAAAGGTTTTGAAGCTGACCAGACGCCCATGTACAATTATAGACTGTTTGAATTAATGATCTATTTGTCCCAATATCTGCCTCAGCATTATAATAAAAATCAAGCCAATCTAGAAGACCAGTTCCATATATATCGTCTTCTCGAAGTCCGGGATAGGAAATCCCGTCATACTCTCGCCCAAAAGACAAATAACCTCTAGCATTATCAGAATAGTTAAGGCTTTCAATACCTCCCGTCATATATTCAGAAATTCCTTCTATTGCAGTATCGTAATCATCTTGAAGTGTATAATTATTGAATAATAATTGATTAGCAACAAAATTAGAAGTAGAGTTTAAACTAACAAGGGCAGTTAATGTATCTATAATTGCTGAAACAGCTCTGGATGTGTTAATATACATTGGTAAAAGTTCAAGGGTTGCATTTTTAAGGTATAGTAATGTTGATGGTATACCAAAAACTAATGCAAAATTATTTTGAATTTCCTGAATATGTTGATCATATACAGCGGGGATGATACTATAAATTCCTAGCCCAAGATAATTTGCTTCGATTTCAGTGTTAACTTCATCCTCTAAATCAATTAAAAAAGATGGAATCTGTGAAGGAACGTCATCTCGTAGATATTCTTTAATGAAAAATCCGGTAGGAATAAGTCCTAATCCTATGATTAATAGAATTAATGATAAATTTATTTTAGATTTGTATAACATAATAAATATTTTGAATTGTATACTATTATTAAATATTTCCACTGAAAACAGAAACTAATCTTTTATTGAGGATTGTCTTATTTTAATGAAATATTAAATTCTAGAATAAGGGATTTTTTATTGTGAATTATCTTTTTTTATAAAAAAAACCTTTTTAAGGAGTTTATATTAAAATGATTAATTATGCAGAAACTAACAATTTTAAAATTTTTTCTACCAATTGCAGTCTTGGCTAGTGTTTTTTCTGGACCGACGTATAATCTTCTGTTATTCTTAAATATCGGAGTTTTTGAGAGTCATTGGTCACTCTATTTTGATATTACTCTCTTCTCAAATTTGATGGCATTGAGTTTTATTCTCTTTACATTAATATTCATTCTCTCAACAAGATTTATCGAAAAAATTCTAAAAGAGCAGTTCATTGTCATAGGTGTCCTTTTAGTAGGTTTTTGTAGTATTTTTGCTAGTTTAATTTGGGTGTGGGAAATTGTCTTATTGGTATTTATTATTACGAGTGTAGCAATTGCTTTTCTGATTCCTATGATTATCAAATATACATCTAATTTAGTACAAAATAATTACGAGAACAAACGATATTTATTAGCTTTACCCGTAAGTGCATTGATTTGGGTTGTCATTTCATTCACTCTATTTAATATAATTGGAGTACATTGGAGATTTCTTTACGCGGTTACTGGTATCATTAATATAGCATCATCATTTGTTCTAATATTTATTTAACCTTAAAAATCAAATTTACTAAAAAATAAACAAATATCAATATTTTTTTCCTTCTATAAAAAAATTATCACTAGCCCTTAAGAGATATATTAATACTATCCATAATTTTATTATTTTATAAAATAATTCTGTACTCGTTATAAAATGTTAGAGGACTAAAATTATGTCAAAAGAAATCCCTGATAATGTAAAAGAATCTTTAAAATCCATTGGTCTTACCGATTATGAAATATCAATATATCTTACCTTAATAAGTAAGGGTCCTATGGATGCTAGAGAACTTTCTGATGCTTCTGGTGTTCCCTATTCACGAATTTATAATATATTAACTCAACTTGAGAAAGAGAAAATGTGGATTATTAAAGAAGAAGAATCAAGACCTAGTCGTTATTTTGCGAAAAGTCCTGATGAGGCACTGGTAATTGCAAAGAAACAATATAGTGATAGTTTTAATGAACATTCAGGTAGAATTATCAATACTTTAACACCAATTTATCAATCTCATGATACTCCAATTAAAATTGCTCTTTATATTCATCGTGGAAGGGACGTTTGCATCAACAAATCATTGTCTTTAATTAATTTGGCAAAGAATTCTATATATCTTGTCTCTACTAAATATGAGTTTTTAGAAGTTTTCTATGAGGTTATAAAAAAAGCAAGAGCGAGAGGAGTAACTGATTTAAGGCTTCTAATTGAAGCTAAAGCTTTAGAGGATAAGAAGTTCCGGACATTAATTAAAAAATATGATTCATTATGCGAAATCAGATGGAGAGACCAAATATTTGGAAGTGCAGTTATTATAGATGAAGGAGAAGATGCCTTTATCATGCTTTCGGAAAGCTTTTTCCCTAATAAAATATCGTATTTTGGTGTTTTAACCGATCATGTAGCCTTTGGTCCCGCTTCTTTATATTATTTTGATTATCTTTATAAATCCGCAAAAGAAGTTAAAATTGATTAATTCCTTGTTTCCGGATACAAATCTGAAAATATTTTTAAAAAACAATTAAAGACATTTTAAAAACAAATCTATATTATTTTACCATTTAATACTTATTGCATTTTCTGGACATATTTCTATGCATTTAAAACAACGTGTGCATACAGATGGCCAAATCGCAGTTATTTTCCAATGTTGAGGATCATATATATTTTCTTCTTTAAATTTTAAATCTTCATGTCTTAAAAACACACAAGGATCACATACATTAAGACATTTTGCACAATCTCTGGGATCTACCTTACCATTAGGACCGCATTTCGAATAATCAATTTTTATTTTTGTTTTACTCATAGTTCCACCTAAAAATGTCCATTAAATCCGTGAAAATCTTTTCTCGGTATAAGTTGTAAAGCATCATGTTTGCATGCATGACGGCAGACTCCACAGCCAAAACATTTATTGTAATCTATTATAACTCTTTTAATTGAAGGAATAAATCGTATTGCATTCCATTGGCACATAGATACACAAGATTTGCACCCTTGGCAATTATCTTGATTTAAATCAATTATATATTCTGCCTTAGACATAATCATTAGATCAAAGTCATTCCTTAAACGTAATGCTCCACATTCAGGGCTTTCACAATTACATATTGCATTTATATAAGGAAAAGGTTGATACCATACTGTAGATACTAATCCATTTTTATTGTGTTGTTCTATCCTTTCCATGGCCTCCTCTCGAGATATACGATGTGCTCTTTCTTTTGGTATAAATCTTGGGAGTTTTTCCAATACTTCAGAAAGTACTCCAAAATTAATACAACATTGATAATTTACTCCTCGTTGCATCTTACGACACATGCAATACACTTCAACTATAGGTTCTGCTGCTAGTTCAGAAAGAACAATTTGAGCGTCTTCCATAGGAATTACTTGACCAATATGACCATCTGCTCTTACCGGATTTGGATGTCTCACTGTTCCATGTATCATCCGCTCAACAGCCCATCTAAGAATTTTTCCAATAATCGGCATTTGTAATTTGTAGCCCAAACCTTTGGAAGATAGTCCCGCAATTTTTCGGATATACACAGCTTCAAAATTCATCCATTGCTCAGTTAGATACTCTTTAAAATTATGTTCATCAGCAAGTTGCTTAGAGTAATTTTCTGCATTTTTATACCATTTTTGACCAATTCCATGTTTCATACACCATTTACACATAAATTTTTAACCCCTAATTTACATAAATTATTTTTTATTAATTTTAGATTAAATGTAAAATTATTTAAAATTTTTAATTTTAAAATTTAAAAATTGGAAGTTCTAAATGTCCTTAAATGCTCCATCATACCTGATCCTATTTCATCTGTATCTAAATTTTTCATTAATACCATTTGCTCAAAAAGCTCGGTATATCCTCCTTGAAATTGTCTCACAAATCTTATAAATGAACTCTTGTTTATCCTTTCTGCATTAATTCGATATTCGTTACCTTGAATATCTTTAATTAAATATGAAGCTGAAAGAGGACTTTGAAACTTATCATTATCATCAATAGTCTCAATTTCTAATTTGGAGAGAGGGATATTTACTTTTTTACTTGAAATTTGACCAGATAAATTAATTTGATTATTAAAATAATCCTTTCGAAAAGTACATGACCAATTTCTAAATTGAAAATGACTTGCATACCATTTGTCAAATTGATGCCAATCCCGATACCCCCAGCTCTTATCACGTTGGCCATATCCATTAAATTTTATAATTTTATTACTTCTAAGCTTTATATTTCCTTTTACTATTCCAGAAGCTTCAAAATGTTGATGCCATGATGCAGAAGAATCTATCCCAAACACGTATGTAGGAAATCTAGCTTCAAATCTAAGATTACAGGCTAGTTTGTGTGATCTATATTCAATTTGCCAGATCTTAAATGGTTTAATTAATTTGTATTTGAGCTTTTTGTCTGTAAGCATTATACTGATATTTTCTTGATAATTTCTAAGTAGTGATTCTTTATAATAAACTTCATTATTTTCTTTTAGAAATAGTAAAAAAACAAATTCTCGTCGATTTTCATTCGGCACAATCCCTATTGTAGAAAATCCTGAAATGTTGTTTGTAAGATCAACCCAATTAAAATAATATGATTCTCGCCACTTTAATTGGCTTGTTGGTTTATGAAGAAGTTCATCAGCTTCTGTTAAAGGTGAATCCGAACTTTTAATAACCATTTTGATTAATCCTCTGGCAATAAATATAGGGAAGGACCTTCCTTTTTTTTCTTACCTCTGCTTCGGAAAAAGCGTGGAATCCCTTGATCAAAATCACTTTCCATGAATTCAGGTATGTATTTATTCATTATTCTCTCCGTTAAATCCCAATTAATTTCATCTGTTATTCTTACATAGTTAGTATATCTTGCATATCCATAACAATAAGCGTAGGCTCCTGCTATCAATTTTTGCTTTCTGTCCCATTTTGAAAATTTTAGAAATAATTCTTTATTTGCTTTTATAGCAAAATCATTAAATTCATCTAAAATGTTCAAATTAAGAGGAATCAACTCATTTCCATCTCGAGTTAATAATGCTACTCCCCTAATATTATCCGTGAAATCAATCGGTTTTGATTCTAAGGATGCAAAATCATCTATTTCTACTTCGGTATTTTTTAAACGAAAAACAAATGCGATATTTGAAAAAGGTGCTTTTGCTTCAGTAGCAGACCAAGGAAAATGAGGATTATTTCCATCGTATAGGTGCAGAATTTCTCGGAAAATCAAAATTTCACTGTCATTTATTCTATATGGACCATGATCGCATAATTTTGCCCTTGCTTCACACTCATCTATAAATGAAACCAATTCTATATTTGCCATTGTTCGCTTAACTCTTTTTGCTTGTTCTTTAGAAATATCTTCAACATGATCAAGTGTCCAATTAACATCAGATTGTTCTAATGCTAAATTCTGTTTTCCTGAATCAAAAACAGATAATTTATCATTAGGGAAATAAGAAGATGCTAATCTTTTCCAGAAATCAATTATGAATATGGTTTGTTTTCTTTTTTCTTCATTTTCACTTCTTGGATCTTCGTTATTTCTAAAAATTTCACCCATCCGACCAGCCATATAATAAAGTGGAATATAAAAAATGCTTAATGCATGAATTTCTGAGAGGATTTTTCTGCTATTTTTTCCTATTTTTTCTGGACTAATTATATCTGAAACTTTTTTTAAAATATTATAAACGATATCATAAGAATTATAAAATGAAACACAAATGTAAGCGGTAACGGGGAATAATTGAGATTCTAATAAACCTCTTTTTGATACTTGGTAATCAATTAATTCAGATACATGAGCTATTAAATCATTAATTTCTTTAACATTCATGTCGTCTTTTCCTTATATATTACATTCTTGATTATTATTTTCATCTTAATTGTATATATAGTTAATATTGATTTCTTTCCCTTTCAATAAAATTTAAGTAAGATATAAAAAATAAAAAATTATTAATTTGGATCTCTTGAGGTTAGCAATCATGAAAGAAATTGGTAGAGGTTTGTCTTGTTCGTTAAAATCTGAGGTAACTGGTGAATTAGTATATGTTCAGTCAATTGAGGATGTGATTAATCTATTTGATAAAGCTTCTGGGAAAATTTGTATCGTAGATGATGCAGGTATTACTACTATTAGCCCAATTCTTTCAGAGTTAGTTGGTACAATTTGTACTACAGGTTCTGCTGGCTCACATTTAGCAATTGTTTCGAGAGAATTTGGTCTTCCTTGTATTATGGCTACAAAATTTACGACTAATGATATATTATCATTAAATGGGAAATATGGCAAAATTGTACATAATGGCGAAGATAAAGGAATTTTATACTTAATTGATTGAAAATTTAGTTTACAACGATTTAATTCAGTATAAATAAATTATGGACTATGTAAACACTTTAATAAAAGCTAAAGCTAATCCGCTCTTATTCGGCGGTAAAGGTGCAAATTTAATTCGCTTGATTAATTTTGGTTTTAATGTTCCTTCCGGATTTATTGTAAATACAAACGCTTATAAGAAGTTTCTTAAAGATTCAGATTTGAATAATGAAATTCTTCATTTACTATCGCAAAATTATAAATCTAATGACGTGTTAGAACTTTCGAACAATATTAAAAATTTATTCTTGAAATCTAATATTCCTTATGAAGTAGTTAATGAAATAAGAACAATTTTTAATAAGAGCCATGATTTATATGGAGAACAGACCTCTTTTTCTGTCAGATCCTCTGCAAATATCGAAGATTCAAGTAAATTTTCATTTGCAGGACAAGCTGAGAGCTTTTTGAATAAAGTTAAATTTGAGGAAATTCTGGAAGGAATTAAGGGATGCTGGATTTCTCTCTACTCTCCTAATGCATTACTTTATATCCTCCAGATGAGAAAAAATCATAAAGAATTTTCATTAATTGACCTAGATATGGCAGTTATTGTTCAAAAGATGCTCAAATCTCAAATCTCAGGAGTTTTATTTACTGTAAATATTATTAACAATAATAGGAATGAAATGTTTATTAACTCTACTTGGGGTCTTGGAGATACCATTACTAATAACTTAATTATTCCAGATATGATAATATTAAAAAAAAAAAAGTTTTCTGTGACTAAATGCGTTATAGGAGAAAAAGAAAAAACGTCTATTTCTAATCCAGAAGGATCTTCCACTATTTTAATACCTACTGAACAAGCCCTCAAAGAAAAGTGCTCTTTAAATAAATCACAACTAGGAAAACTTCACAATCTCGGATTAATGGTTGAAACTTGTTTTGGTTTCCCTCAAGATATCGAATGGGCGATAGAAAATAACATTATTTTTGTATTACAAAGTAGACCTATTACCACTTTAAGAGAAAAAGATTGAAGAGTATTTAAAAAAAGGTAAAAAATTGATTATTTTAAAAAAGTTCGCTTACCTAAGTAAATAAAAAGTTCTGATATTTCAAAAAGTGTTAAGGGCGTTATTAACTGAGCCATACTTGTACGGAGTTCTGCTTTATCTTTCCCCGCTAAGATTAACGTTCTTATATCCTCAACATAATCATCCATATTCAAGAATAATATTTCAATTTTATCAACCCCTGTCAATTCTTCGATATCTTTATCTAAATGTTCTTCAACTTTATTAAGTAACCCTAATTTTAACTTTGGATTTATATCATACTTAATTATAAGATGATTCATTTCTTCAATAATAATGTTTAAGCTTAAGTTCCAATCAGCATTTTCTTTATATTTTGGTATCAAAATTTCACTAATTATAACCTCAAAAAGAGTAGTGGGTGCTTTTTTATCAAAATCAACCTCTGTACCATTACTTAACTGAAGCTTTTTTATCTCTGACATATCAAATTTCAACTTAGTTGGTTATTTTTGTTAATTCTTAATAATTAATGGACTACAATATAATAAATATTTTTATACTCAAAATAACATGAAAAATTTTAAAAAAAAAAATCTACATATCTAGATTTTTCATTCAATCAAATCATAAAAAAATTCTTTTAATAAAATTAATTAAAAATCATTTAATGATTTGAAATATGAATAAATTCGAAAAAGCTCAAAAATTACTCCAAGAGATAAAGGTAGATGGTTGGTTAATCGTCTGTAATGAAGATAATGATATTAATTCCCGTTATTTATTAGGTGTTGGATCTCATGCACTTCATGCGATCTTCATTGCTGCAGATGGAAAACATAAAATTCTTCCAGTGCAAATGGAAGCGAATATGGTGGAAAAATCACTTAATAATAAAGGTGTAGATGCTGAAATTATTCCTTTTAATACTGTAGGTGAATTTATGGAAAAATTAAAGCCAATAATTAATAAACCTAAGATAACTCTTGATTTTGGAGAAAATATATTTGAACCAGAAGAAACTACATATGCAGACCATATCCCAGTTGGTACTTATTTAGCTTTAAAGAAAATGGCCCCAAACACAGATTTTATATCAGCTGCTCCCATAATTTACGCACTAAGAAGTATTAAATCATCAGAAGAATTAAAAGATTTGCGAAATGTATGTAAAGCTACTATCGAATTATTAGAAACTATTCCAGATATGGTTAAAGTAGGGATGACTGAACGAGAAATTATGGCTAATTTAGAATTTGAATATTCAAAAATAGGAAAACCTGCTTTTCCCGCAATAGTAGCCACTGGAAAACATTCAGCTGACCCTCATCATAATAGTTCAAATGAAAAAATAAAACCTGGACCTCTTTTAATTGACACTGGAATGCAGATTGATGATATGTGTTCTGATATTACTTGGACGTATTGGGTAGGTAATAAACCTTCAGAAGAATTTATAGATGCCTATAATTCACTTTATGAAGCAAAAATAGTTGCTAATAAGTATTATATTGATGATACTCCAAGTAAACTACCAGCATTAAAATGTCGAGAAAGCTTAGCTGAAAAAGGCTATGACCATGAGAAATTATATTTTCATGGATTAGGACATGCACTCGGTTTCGAAGCTCATGATGTTGGTCCTCGTGTAAGTTGGAAAGCCCCTGAAAACACCAAACTTAAGGAAAATATGGTATATACAAATGAACCAGGGCTCTATTGGATTGATAAATGGGGAGTTAGGTTAGAAGACGATATCATAATAGGCAAAGACAAATGTAAGCAAGTAACTTATAACCCAAAAGATCCACTTCTAATCTAATAAGTTACCCCTTTGAGAATAAGGTCTGAAAAACTCCAATTTTTATTTAATATTCACTCTACCAGTAAATTTCATAATTTACTACTAATAATGTCCAATCCACCTATTTAGATCATAAAAACCTATATATAATATAATGGTCTAATTTGATTCGTATAAAATGAGATTATGTATTAGAACTGTAATCATAACATCAATAGTATTATTGACTATTTCCACTTTCTCTATCTCTTTTAATAATTATCTTAACATAAATAATCAAAGCAATTTGGAGAGCCAAAATTTAAAAATTTCAGAAATTTCAGGAAAAATCACTATAAATGGTGAGATAGGCTGGGTTAATGCCAAAACTTCGGGAATATGTATAGGATCAGGCACTGAATCGAATCCTTATATTATAGAAGATTTGGAAATAGATGCAGGATATGTAGAATCTTGTATCTATATTCAATATTCATCTGTTTATTTTAAGATTATAAATTGTACTCTCATTAATTCAGGAGGACCTGGGGAATTAGCAGGCATTAGATTGGTAGGAGTTGAAAATGGGAAATTAATTAACAATACTATTAACAACTGTTTTCAGGGAATTCATGCAGAAGTATGCTCTAATATGTTAATATCTGGAAATGATGTAAGAAATAGTGATGAGACGGGGATATTTACTTGGGATTTTCATTATAGCAATATAACAGGGAATAATGTAAGGAACAACCATGGAAGTGGAATATTTATGGCATATGGGGATAATAACGTAATTTCAGTAAATATATTAGACACTAATTGGGCAGATGGTATTTCTTTAGAAGATAGCCATAATAATCTTATTTTAGGAAATACAGCAATCAATCAATTTCAATGGGGGATATCTATAGATCGAAGTAATTATAATACTCTATCCGGAAATAATGCAGACTATAATAATTGGGGGGGGATATATGTTTTAAATGGTCAGAATAATTTAGTTTCGGAAAACTTTGCAACTGGTAATGAATTGGGAATAAATATAGAAAGTAGTGATAATAATAGAATTATATCAAATACAATTAATAATAATAATGTTGGTATATCTCTTGATGGAGGATGTACATGCAATATAGTTTCTAATAATAATTTTAGTGGTAATAATGAGAATATTCAAAATTTGCAAGGGTTTTGCTTTTATGATATTATAATACCTCTTGCAATTGGAATTATCATAGGGATCTCCAGTACTATAACAGTTATTCTTCTTTTAAGAAGAAGAAAATCCAAACGTAAAATAATTTTTGAAGAAAAACCAATAGACATAAGCATTAAAGAGAAGGAGGAAGCAATTGCTCTAGAAAAGATTTCTGTAGCAGAAGAATTAATGGAAGAAGAAGTGGCTATCAAAGAAGAAATTCCTATAAAGGAAGTAGTTGAAATTAAACAAAATCCGGTGTCTAAAGCCACATTGACTATTATAGGTTCTTGGATCTTTGCTTATCTATTAACAACCATTTTTAGTCAAATTGGCCTTGTTTTAATACATGTAATTATGGGAAGAACAGAGAATATTATTTATTTAAATCCTTTTGAAATTTATACAAATATACCAAACCCTTTAGCTGATCCCTATTTGTGGTTAATAGGGTCTAACTTTTTAAATATGATCTGTGCAATATTAGTTTTTTTCATTACCTGGGTCAAAAAAAGTCAGTATTTATTACCTCTATTAATGTGGGCACCAGCGGTATTTATAGTTGAAGGTATTATGATTATTTCCCAATTTCCTGGATTGTTTTATGGGTATTGGACTGAAGCTTTTCAAGCAGGACTACATATTGGTATCGGTGTATTATTGAGCATTATATTTTTAATAGTTGGACTTTTTATGATGTATCTCGCTAAACTACTAATTTATGATGTCACTCGTATCTCACGTGGGAAAATCTTATTAATAAATATTATAGGATTTCCATTTTGGTTTATTATGAATGCGTTTTATTATAATTTCGCACCATTTATAATGGTAAGTTTATTCCCAAGTATAATTATCCCCTTATTTAATACTATTGTTGAAAAACCCCTATTACCCTTTTTAGGTCGAAAGTTCCACGTCCACACAAAACCTTTGAAATGGTATCATGTAGGATCAAGCCTTGGATTCGCAATGGTGATAATACTGATACTAATCTTTGCTCCATTTGAGCCGTATAGTGACCGTGCTCACTTGGTTAATATTATAATAATTACATTTTTTCTAATCATTGGGATTCCTTTTGCTAGTGCGCTTATTTATAAAAAAGGGAAATCATCAGAAAAGGTGTCATTTTTGATAAAAAAGCCTAAAAAAGTTATCCCTTCAATGGAAAAAGAGGGCCCAATAGCTCTTGAAGGAATTTCTGTAGAAGAAGAAATCGTAGAGGAAGAGATTATAGAAGAAATTGTTGCTCTCGAAGAAATCCTTGCAGAAGAAGAAGTTCCTAAAGAGATTCCTACAGAAGAGGAGGTTATAGAAGAAGAAGTTGCTGTTCCCGAAGAAGTCGCCGTAGAAGAAGAGGTTGTAGAGGAAGAGGGTATGGAAGAACTAGTTGCTCTTGAAGGAATTCCTGTAGAGGAAAAGGTCGTAGAGGGAGAAATTGTTGCTCCCGAAAAGGCATCTTTTGAGGAAGCCATTGTAGAAGAATTAGTTGATGTTCCTGAAGAAATCACTGTAGAGGAAGAGGTTGTAGAGGAAGAAGTTATAACCCCTGAAGAAATCTATATAGAAGAAGAAGTTGCAGAAGAAGATTTGATTCCCAAAGAACCACTTGAGTTAGGACCTATTGTACATTATCAGACTCTTAAGGGACACGCAATGGGTATAAGCTCAATTGCTATCTCTCCGGATAATAAATATATCATAAGTGGCTCGAAAGATACAACAATTAAAATCTGGGAGCGAGATACTGGTAAACTCCTAAGATCTCTCAGAGGACATAAAAAATACATAAATTCAGTAGTTGTGTCTCCTGATGGAAAATACATAATTAGCGGCTCAAACGATAAAACTGTAAAAGTATGGGATCTTAATACTGGTAAGCTAGTTAAAACTCTCGAAGGGCACACTTTTTATATCTTAGCTGTAGCTGTATCTCCCGATAATAATTATATAGTGAGCAGCTCTTTTGATAGAGAAATAAAAGTATGGGATTTAGCATCAGGGAAGCTTCTGAACACATTTAAAGGACATAGAAAAGAAATAGGCTCAATTGCGATCTCGCCAGATAATAAATATATCGCAAGTGGATCAAATGATAAAACCATAAAAGTCTGGGATCTGAAGACTGGAGAGTTAGCTATAACAATTAGTGGGTATAAAAAATATGTTACTTCTGTTGCTTTCTCTCCAAACGGGAAATATATCATTAGTGGCTCAAATGATAAATCTATCCGAGTGTGGGATATTTCTATTGGAAAACTTGTCAGAACTTTCGTAGGACACACATTTTATGTATCATCTGTAGCAATTTCTCCCGATGGTAATTTTGTGGTTAGTGGTTCGTTTGACAATGATGTCAAAGTATGGGAATTTTCCACAGGGAACCTTTTAATGACACTTGAAGGTCATCAAAAAGAAATAAGTTCGGTGGCGATTTCTCCCGATAATAAATATATTTTAAGTGCTTCAAACGATAAATTGATAAAAATCTGGGCTATACAATAACTAATTGCAAATTTTTTAAAAGAAAAACATTTAATAAGGATATTTCAGAACATTTTTTAATAATATCTAATTTATAGTGATCATAAAGGAGAATTCTGGAAAGGAGTAGGAAAAATCGGAAAACATGATATTCAAAATTGCAAAAAGAGGAGACGTATTTATCTAATAACAGGGTTAAGGGTTGAGGTATTTAGCCGATTCGACGGCATTAGGTATAAGAATATATTTTAGTATCATGATATTCCGATCTTTTTTCGTTTTACATTTAATGTTCATCAAAAACTAGTATTTAAAAATTTCCTTTTTTTTCACATGAAAAAAATGACAACTTTTTCAAAACATATTTTTTGTCAAAATCAATTTTTCTTTCTTGGATCAATTCTACAATTGATTGAAATATTATGTATTTTCCATATGTATTATTAAAGTGTTTTAAAATTAATTTTATTAATTTTTTCTTTTTGTAATATTGAAGATCAATAATCCTTCTTCCGTGATAAATTTGAACGTTTTTTAAATCAGACCTATCATTATCAAGATCTTCATTTACTTTCTTTTTCAGGAACATAAAGATTTCTTTCTTTAATATAATTTTAATGCTCCTATCATAAAAGCGAGCCAGCTTAAATCCATTATAGTTAACACAAAGTAAACTCCAACTTGGAATTTTAGCGTAATTAACGTTTTTGATATAAAATTTCTCATATTTAGTTTGGAATATTTTTCTATATTTTTTACATGAAGAAAGTGAAAAATGTAATGCAAAAGGAGGTGAAATTGTAATTTTATCATTATAGAAGTGAAGATTAACATAATAAACTCTCCCACCATACATTCTATGAAGAAAGTTTTCTAAAGTACTTATTTTTATATTCCTTTTATCCTCAGGAAATTTAGCAGAAGCAACGCATGCTCCATCTCCATAAAGGATCCATAAGATATATATTCCGTCATTGTTATAAAATTCAGTTCTAGTAATGATTTCTTTTATAGGAATTTTTGAATTCTGAATTTCTATTACTATTTGTTCACCTGACTTAAATCGAAAATAAACATCCGCTCTTCTATTATTAATATATTTTTCAAGAGATTTCTCAGTGATACCTCGATTATTTTCAGAAATATATTTAAAAAACAGTCTTTTGATTGTTTTATGATAAAACGATTCTGATTTTGTATTATGAATGGATAAAATATTGGACATTTGCCTAGAAGAATTTTAATCTCTATCTAGGATTAAAAAAAATTCATCCAATAATAAATGAAAACAGATTAATGGATTAATAAAATAGTAAAATCAAATTTAAAGCTATTAAATTTTACTTAAATTAGGTAGGAATTTCTCATCTGAGATCTTAATCAAAGAATTTGTGTAATCAATAATCTTTTTTGCAATTTCAGGGTGAGAAAGCATTTGAACTTCTACTTTTTCCCCCCTATCCCACAGTAAATAGGGCGTATCTTCATATGGCGCTTCCTGTTTCGCTTCTTTTATCCAACTATCAGGTAATTCATTTTTTAACTCAACATCGAGCATTCTTGCAAGAAAAATCGTCCATGCTCTAGGAACAACAGTCATTAAATAACCCCCTCCTCCTAATGCTAACCATTTGTTTTGACAATATTGACGTGCAATAGTCGTCATAGTCTGGGCAATATCTCTGTAAACAGCTAATGAAAAACCCATTTGAGTTAATGGGTCGTCAAAATATGTATCAACTCCAAGTTGAGATATTAAAATATCTGGAGCATATGCTTCTAGTAATTTAGGAGCGGTTTTTCTAAAAAGATTTATAAACAATTTGTTATATGTGCCGGGAAGTAAAGGAAAATTTATTGTAAATCCCTTACCTAGTCCCTCACCTATCTCACCAATACTTCCAGTCCCTGGAAAGAGAAATCTTCCATCTTGATGATAGGATATTTTTAATACATTAGGATCATTATAAAATAGCCATTGCACGCCATCACCATGATGACAATCGATATCTAAATAAGCGATTTTAATATCTTCCTTTAATTTCTTAAGGTATTTGATTGCAACACCAATATCATTGAAAATGCAGAACCCTGAAGCCCTACTTCTCATTGCATGATGCAAACCACCTGCAGGATTAAAAGTTATTTTCATTTCTTCTTCATTCCAGAGGGTTTCGGCAGCTACAATTGATGCCCCACATACTAAAGCAGAAGCTTCATACATTCCCTTAAAGATTGGATTATCACCAGGACCTAAACCATATTGATATGGAACTACACTGCTATCTCTTGGATTTTGACTCAACTTCTTTACGACTTCAACATATTCTGATGAATGAACTCTTTCAATTTCTTGTTGAGTGGCTAGTCGTGGATTCATGATAGAAAGTCTAGGATGGTCTAAGAGGTGCAATTTTTCCATTAGACTATAGGTTAGTTTAAGTCTTAAGGGTCTTAATGGGTGATCCTTACCAAAATCATACTTCTGGTAATCTTTAGTATAAATTAAACCGACTCTGTCTACCATAGTTGCAATTAGAAGAAGAAATCCTATTAATTATAGTATTGTAAATTATAATTCTCTTTTAATTTTCTTGTTAATAATTGATAAATTCGAAAAAAAGTAGTAATAAATATGAGAACGTGTATTATCAAAATATCATATAAAAAAAAAAATATGAAATAAATAGTTCATATAAAATTGTATTTCACATTAAGAGAATGAGCCAAAACTTTCGAAAATTCATAACTCGCGTTGGAAAAGAATCTGAATTTAAACCCATCAAAAACAAATTGCTTAATTATTTGAAAAAAGAGAGCGAAAATAAATATAAAAATTATCCTCGGCTTTTAGAAATAATGCAAAATTACTGGCCAGAATATAAAGATCGTTCTCGTATTTCTCATCTCTTAAAAGATCATCATGAAGAAATTTTTTCTTTTTATTTGAATACCTTTTTTCATTTCAGAAAGAGGGGTTTATCTTTTTCAGACCCAGAAGCTCCAACTCCAGTTGATTTTAAGTTAATCTTCAAATATCATTATAATGATAAAGAAATAGAAGTTGTTGAAGATATTATGCAAATGTTGAATATAACTGCTAGTACAGAGGCTATTTTGAAAAGAATTTTCATTTTTACAATTAGTTCTTTTGGTTTTATGGTTGAACAAATATTTGGGAGACCTTTTGCTTTCCAATTTTTTGATATATCCGCTAATTCTCTCCCTAATGATGAATGGGAAGTAGTAGCAATAATTTCAGGAAGAGAACAGTAACAATACTTAAAGTTTTTTTTCCAATCTTTTAGTCTTTAGTAAGAAAAGAACCTAAATCCATTAAGTCATCTCCTCGTTTAACCTGTATCTTACTCCTTATTCCTTTAATTTTTCGTTCTAAATATATGATTGCGTCTAAAGGAATTTGTCTTGGTACACCTCCTCTACTTCTAATTATAGCTAGTAAATAGTCTATATTCTGTATAACATCAGGACTTATTAATTCATTGTAGATCGCTTGATAAACATATTGCTCATTATTCTTTAGATTTAATAAGTGATTATATGCGTCTGGAGCTAAAACTATTTTCAAAATATAATCAATCTTTTCTGAAAGGGAGACAACTCTTTCTTGAGCTGCTTCGCTTCTCTTTTTAGCCTCCATAATTGCTTTCATTTTTTTCATTCTAATTTTCTCTAGTTCATGTTGATCTAAATTTTGGTCATTCTGACTCATCTGATTATTTACTCCTTATGTAATATTAGCTTTCTATGGTTTTGGCTAAAATAAAAACTAGTTTATGAATGCTTTTTATATTTAAATTAATGACTTCCCAAATAAGAAGTTTGCGAAGTTTAATTATGAATAGACACAAATAAATAAATTGAATAGCCCTTATATTCTCAAATCGAAGGAATAATAAAATAATATGGTTCGATTGAATGAAAACTTAAATACTAAGGAAAAAAAAATATCATAATCCAACATCTAAAATTTACAATATTCAATATGAAATCCAAACTTTCTTTAGGTATTTTATTAGTCTTCACAATTCTAAGTCTTAATAGCCTTTCTTACATAGCAAAAGCACCAAAAATTCAAACCAATTCGAAAGAATTTTCAAATGACTTCAAACGTGATTTTAAAGGAATCCCAAAATTATCATCCAATGGTGGAGATTACTCTTACTATAATCTCTCAATTATCTTTAATCCATCCACTTCGAGTGTTATGGGGAATTTGAGTGTTAATTTTTATAATAATGATCCTATTAATTATACAGAAATTCCGTTTCATCTTTTTTTGCCTGGCATGATGTATGAAACTAGAGCAGGCCTTATCGAGATTATGAATGTTTCAACTTTAAATCAACCTAGAAAAACTCTAAATTACACAGTGGATGAAATCTCTCAACTTTTATGGATTAATTTAACTTCAGAGTTAGAACCGAATGAAAGAGCATTTTTCGAAATCGAATTCAATTCCATTATCCCCGATGGTGGAATTGACAGAGCAAATTCATATGGATCAGATATTGATCAGTCTCGAATATATAAATTTGCTTGTTTTTATCCAATGCCCTGTGTTTATGACAAATATGATGGATGGAACACTGATCCTTATCTATGGGTTGGTGATCCTTTCTATTATGATATGGCTTATTATAATCTCTTTCTTGAAGCACCGAAGAATTTTGTAATTGCTGCAACTGGTGATTTATTAGAAAAAGTTGATAATGGTGCTACTTACTTATATCATTATAACCCTATATTTCCTGTACGAGAGATTACATTTTCAGCTTCAAAATGGTTTATCGTAGAATCTAGCCTAGTTAGTGGAGTTAATGTTTCTGTTTATTACTTACCAAAATCTCAATTCTTATGGCACTTAAACGCTTTAGATTTTGGAACACAAGCTTTAACTCTATTTAATGAGACTTTTGGACAATATATATATCCTACATTTAATATCGTCGAAGAATTTACATACTTTGGAGGAATGGAATATCCTTGTCAAGTTTATATCAGTGAAGCAATCGATGGATTGTCATATCCTATATATTCGTTAGATAGGGTCATTGCTCATGAAACTTCACATCAATGGTGGTATAATTTAATTGGGAATGATGAGGTAGATTGGGGTTTCTTGGATGAGGGTTTAGCATGTTGGGCGATGTCCTATTATGCTGAAATCTATTATGGAGATTGGGAATTTTTCCAATATTCCAATCGATATATTGATAGAGTAAGAACTTATTATACCTACGAGGGATTACCCTCCAAAATCAACGCTTCTGTATATGATGCTGTTCATGCTGATAACTACTATTTCACTGGATATTATAAAGCTCCTTTAATATTTGAGAAATTACGTAAAACAATTGGAAGTACAACATTCTTAGCTGGATTAAAACTTTTTTATAGTCAAAAAATTTATGAAATTGCATTATTATCGGATCTACAATTAGCTATGGAAAGCGAATATGGAGCTTCATTAGATTGGTTCTTTTATCCATGGTTTGATAACTTCTTTCTACCAAAATATAATTTTCTTGAGTGTACATATAGCGATAGTGAACAAATCTTAAACCTTACAATTAATGATCTCAATGAACCATTAAATGATTATATGTATTCTCAGCAAGTTGAACTCCAAATTTATGATTCTGGGGGAATTCTATATGATGAATTGGTATGGATAAACGGCACAACAATGTTTAATATCTCTTTAGCTAATAAACCGACAAAAGTAAGATTAGAATATGGGGATGAGGTGTTAGTTCAATTATATTCACAATACGAAACATACTTGGAAAAATCATTGGTAGAACCATTCATTTTTGGATATGATTTAAGCATAATAATACTCTTTTGTTCAGTTCCACTAATTTATCTAATCTATAACTTATCAATTAAAAAAAAAACAAAATCTAAAATCTAGTTTTTTTATTTCATATTTTACTTTTTTGTTAATAAAAAATGGTCCCCTCTGCCGGCATATCGTGAATTTCTCTTTGGGAATTCAACTCGATCCGGCGACCGCTCGGTTTCTATTTCGGCTGACGTACCTTCATTAGCTTTTAGCTTTAGTACGCGATTTTATCTACAGCCGAGCACTCTACCAGTCTGAGTTAAGAGGGGTTTTTAAGTTAAAATTAAATAATTATAGAATTAATATATTTTTTACGCTTTTCAAGTGTAGAATTATTGAGACATCAAATAATTTCCAAAATAGCGTAATTATCCATTTATACCTAAATATGATAATTAATTTATAATCAAATTATTATCACGAAAAACAATCCAAATTTTATAATAATATGAAATTCATTAGTATCAAACCTAAAAAATCTATATCTGTGTCTTTTCTTTTAGTATTATTTTGTATTTCTCTAATCCCTCTGAGTTTTGTTTTAGACTTGGATTCTCAAATCAATGAGTTTGATTATGAAGATCAAAAAATTATTAACCTAAAATTTTCACCACAAAAAATCTTAAACTTCTTTTGTTGTGAAAAATTTTTAATATATTAATCTATAATTTTATAAAATTAAACTAATATAACACTTATAATTTAAAAGTAAAATTAAAAGATTGGTGATTATCATCAGAGAAGAAACAGATTATACTGAGGCTATTGAAGCGTATAAAAATGATCCACTTGTTATTTTAGAACCATGGGGCAGAAGTATTGACCATTTAAGGCTCACCATTATTGGGAAGAAAGGAACTCCCTACGCAGATGGTAAATTTGTATTTGAAATTAAATTTCCTGAGAATTATCCATTCGCTCCTCCTTATGCTTACGCGGTCACTTTAATGTGGCATCCTAACATTGATTCTTCAATTCCGCCAGGAAAGTTGAATATTTGTTTAGATTTAATCAATCCAGATCTAGTTGGAAAAGTAGATGCAAGTACAGGAGCTTCTGGTTGGACTCCAAGTAAAACTCTTACTAATATTATAGAGGCTTTAAAGGGTATGATGCATGTTGAGCCTCCTTTCTTTAATCCAGGAGATCCATTAAACCATGAAGCAGGAGAACAGTATTTTCGAGCCCAAAAGAAATTTGAGCAAAAGGCAGCCGCCTGGACAAAGAAATATGCTCTTGAGTAAAATATATTAATTAATTTTTATCTTTCATTTTAAATTTTTATGAATAAATGATTTTGGTTAATATTTGTTAAAAAATCATTAATTAGACTGATATTATTATTACATTTAAAATTAAAAAGGTTAGAGTTTTCGACCTAGAGGTAATAATTCTTAATTTAATAGTAGATTGAATAGAATTAAGAGACATTTTAATCAAAACCTATTAAGAAAGATTTCAAAAAATATGTGATGGATTAAAGCATAAAAAAATTTATCTTTTATTTTGATTTTATTTATTCTAAACACCTGAATAGAGAATTATGGTTGATAAAACAGCTTTAATAATTATAGATGTCCAAAATGGATTATTTACTATTAAAAATTTCCCTCTTTATCAAGAGGATGTATTAATTAAAAATTTACAACTACTAATAAAAAAAGCTCGTCATGCAAATGTACCGATTTTCTATGTCCAACATAACGATCCTAAAGGTAAAAGATTAGAAAATGGTACTGAAAACTGGAAAATTCACTCAGAAATAACCCCCAAAAGCGAGGATATTATCATTCAAAAACACAATTCAGATTCATTTATGAATACTTCCCTAGAAGAAGAGTTAAAAAAGCATAAAATTTCTCGTTTAGTTATCGCAGGCTTAGCAACACCAATGTGTATTGATACAACTGTTAGATCTGCAGTTAGTCATGGTTATAATGTAGTTTTGATTCAAGATGCTCATAGTACTATTGATTCTGAAGTCTTGACAGCAGATCAGATAATAGCACATCATAATGATGTATTGCAATGGTTTTCTACTCTTGCGAAAACTGAAGAATTTGAATTTTAAGTTAATTCTAATTTGATTAAATAACATCTAAACAACTTTCAGTTTTGGAAAACTCATAAATGATGAAGGAAAATACTTTTGAAGATAAGAGTGTGATAATTTTCGATCTTGATGGCACTATAGTAAAATTATCAGCTGATTGGTATTTTTTAAGAGATATTTTAGTTGATAGTTATAGGGAACATTATAATGAAGATTGTAATTTTGAGAGAGTTTCTACATGCTTAGATGATGTTGTTCAAAAAAAAGATGAAGAAATATTACAAGATTTTTTTAATATTATTCGAGAATTTGAGCTTAAAAATTTAAGAGAGATTCAACTTATTGAAGAGACTATTTACTTTATTAATAATAAAGAGTTATTTGGCGTTAAAGAAGGAACGAGATTTGCTATACTCTCTCTTAATACAAGAGATACTATTATAAAGGCTTTAAAAATTGCTAAAATATATGATAAGATAGATTTTATTGTAGGAAGGGAAGATGTGAGGAGATGGAAACCTGCTCCAGATGGAATCTTAAAAATTCAAAGACATTACAATGTTATCAAGAAAGAAATGATTTTTTTTGGAGATTTAAAAAGTGATTTTTTAACGGGGAAGAATGCAGGTATTTCGGTTTATTATATAGATGATTTAATAGATTATGTAAAGAAAAAAATAGAAAATTAACATAAAATTATTTCTATAGCTTTACGAAATTATAAACTTCCTCTATCCTTTCAACAAACTTAAATAAACCAATACTGGTTATTTTTTCTATTATCTCATCACCTTTAAAATGATGGTCGTCTACTGAGAGAGAACCATCCTCTTTTAAAACACGATGTAATTCTTTAAGGATACTCTCTGGATCAGATAAATCATGGTAAATATCTAGTAATAAAACTACATCAACCGATCCATCTTGTAAATTAGTATCGCAATCAGTTAAAATTGTTTCAATATTTATAAGTTTTTTTTCCGTTGCTCTTTTTTTTACTGATTCTATTGCTAATGGATGAATATCCACAGCATATACTTTTCCTGCATTACTAACCGCTTCTGCTGCTGCAATTGAATAACTACCTGGACCACATCCGTAATCAAGTATAATACTTCCCTTTGTAATTTTAGTTTTTTCAATTTTTTTTTGTGGGGGATAATTTTTATCTCGTTTTCTAAAATGTTTTTCCATAAACTTAAAATGGGTTTTACTCATCGGTTTATCTTTTTTTGAATTATCTGGAATTTCTAACACCTATTTTTAATATTTAAAAAGAATTAATAAAATCTATTTCACATAAAAGTGATTATAACATTATATTTTTTAATTACTGATTCTATTAGTGCTTTTCCTAAAGGAGTTAGACTAACAATATCGTTACTTTTTATTTTTAGTGAAGTTAACTTTATATCTGGATCTTTCATGGAAGGCATATAAGGATTCCAATATATTTCTTTGGTCATTGGATTTGTAATCATCCATAATTCCCGATCTAGTTCAGTACCAATTATTTTCATTGCTTCAAAAATATATCCCACATCAGCATCAAATGGCACTACGATTTGTATATTTTCTTCACCTTCAATTTTTCCGCAAGCAAGGCAATCTTCTCTTTTTATTATATTTAGATGATCAAATTGACCATATATTCCATTATAATTTACATAAGGGGGATCCATTGGTGCACCAATATTCCTGTCATTAACTCGAAATAAAAGTTTTAACGTTTCTTGAGATTGGATGCTAGCTATAACAGAACTAACTGTTTGTATTGCAGCGATTTTATTTCCAAGGATATTTTCCATTTCTTCAAATTTGTAGTCAGGGCCAAATGTTTCCTTTATATTTTGTCTCCATTCCTTAATTTCTTCTTCATTTAAGGTTTCTCTTTTTTCTTCTGGTACATTTTCATTAAAGACACGTTCTCTCAATTTTTCTAATTCCAATTGTGCTAATTCTTTTATTTTGAGTACTTCATCATTTAAATTCAGATCTGGTTTATGTCCATATTTCTTTTCAAAATCCACTTCAGCCTTTATGACACAATGGTTTCGATTTCGTGGTAAACCTTTTAAAGTACATGCTGCGACAAGTTTATCGTCAGCAGGGGGTATTGGGACCAAACATCTATAACAAGGTGTTTGATCTAATAAATGTGGAGCATATTTCCAATCAAAAACCATTTCAATCTCTTTACGAAATTTCTGAATCAGAGGTGTTATACTATCTGCTTTAATACGTTCTATTAGTTCTTCTAATTCTTCAATTCTTTTTTGTGCTTTAAAATAATCGGGATATTCTCTTTCTGTTATTTCCCAAAGTCTTGCTTCGACTAAATTATCTATTTCTTGTTCTTTATTTTTATATTCTAACTTGGATCCTTCAGGAATTACAATCTGTACATGTCCTTCAAATCCTACGGTTCCACCTTCTACCATAGGTTTTTTTAGTCTAAGGCATATTTTATTCAAGTCTAGTCTAGCATTAAAATTATCGAGGGCTGCAACAACTACATCTGCTTCTTCATACACAGAGATAGGCAATTTTTGAAGCTTCTCAAAATAATGATCAACTTTAAGATAAGGGTTCATTTCCTTTAATCTTTCAGCAGCAACTTCAGCTTTAGGACGACCCTCATCACCAGGTTTGAATAGCATCTGCCTTGACAAATTGGAAGTCTCAATAGTGTCTAAATCAACTAGGATCAATTTACCAATTCCCATCAAAGCGAAATCTTTAGCTATTTCACAACCCAAAGCACCTACACCAATTATCATAATTGTTCCCTTGTCTATAACCTCTTGGTCCCATCCATCAATTAATTGTTGACGAGCATACATTCTCGACTTAACAATATCTTCAGTTTTTTCCGTCATTTTAAACATACCTTAATTTTTGTAAGTATAATATTATTATTTCAAATTCAAAATATAAACTCTTTTAGTTGTTTTCTCACTAATATAGAGTAATTAAGATTAGTAATAATCACTTTTAAACTTAATAAAATAAGAATAGAGAGATAATTCACTTTTTCTTCTTTTCAGCTGCTTCTTTAATCATTTTTTTAAGGTTATCGATCTTATCTCTCTCTTTGGCTTCTTCTAATCTTTCTTGAAAAAGCTTTTTCTCATCTTCCTTTTTCGCTACTTCATCAATTAATTCTTGCTTAATTTTTATTAAATTCGTCATTTCCTTACGAAATTCCCTTGCTTTATCTTTAACCTTTTCCTTTTGCTCAGATTCCAATAATTTTTGTTTACGTCTCCTTTCTTCAATCAGCTCTATTATATTGTCAGCAATTTCACTGACTTCTCCAATAGTTTCTTTTAATTCTTCTTCTTTCTTTTTTCTACGCTTTAATTCTAAAGATCTTTGTTCTTCTAATTGTTGTTGAATATTTTGGATTTTCAATTCTTCTATAATAACTCTCTCTTCTAAGCTTTTTGTGTTTTTAATTTCAGCTTCAATATATTTTATTTCTTCATCCCAACCAATTTGTTTAAACTTAGTGATAGCAGAGTTAAAATGTTCATATGCTTTATCAAAATCATGGTATGCAGCCCATTTTTTACCTTCATCTATAAATTTTAATCCATCATTTCTTATCTTTTCCACCTGCTGCCTTTTAACAACCAAATCTCTATATTGTCTTTCTTGTTCTCGTTTCAATCGTTCTTGTTCTAATCGTTTTCTTCTTATTTCTTCTTGAAATGCAGAATATTCATTTTCCCTTTGTAATCGAGTTTGTTCCTCCATTCGTTTCTTTTTAATAAAATTAGCTTGTTCCTGCTGTAAATCCTTAATTAATATGTTTAAATTTTTAATTTCAGGTTCCCAGCCAATGTTTTCTACTAAAAGTTGTCTTGCTTGAATATATAATGAAATAGCTTCATTATAGTTAGGAATATGATGTTTCAAATATTTTCCAGCTTCTTCCAAAAGAGAATATGCTGACTCTCTGACACTCATTTGTTCTTTTATTATTTTTTCTCGTTCTTGAAGAGCTATTTGTTGAGCATTCTTTTTTTCCCTTTCTTGTCTTTTTCTTTCCTCAATAAGTGTTGATAATGCTCTTTCCTCCTCTATTTTTTCTAATTCTTTTTGAACTTCTAAATTTTTTAGTTCAATTTGTTGATTTTGCAATTTATTAATTTTAAATATCATATTATTAATTGAATCAGTTGGAAATTGCAATTCATTTAATATTATTCCCGCTCTTCTATAACATAATACCGCATTATCATAATTTTTCTCTTTTAGAAATTTTTCTCCTTCATCTAAAATCTTGAATGCCTTCTCTTTTGTCTCTTCAATTTTTGATTTCAGATCCTCCAATTTTAATATTTTCAATTCCTTTTCTTTCAACCTTTCTTGTTCAAGTTTTAGGTTTTCTGCTATTTTTTGTTGATATTTCCATTCTTCGCGTTCTTTTTGCAATTCTGATTTGAGATCTTTTTGTTTTTGTAGTTGAAATTCTCTTTTCTTCTCTTGAACCTTAAGAATTAATTCTCTTATAGAATCAGTTGGAAAGGCAATCTCATTTAATAATAACTCAGCTGTATGGTAATACTCGAGAGCTTTGTCATATTGTAATTGTTTCATAAAAACTTCTGCTTCTTCGAGAAAATTAAAAGCTTCTGCTTTCCGTTTTTCCATATAAGCATGAATTTCTTTTTGCCTCTCGATTTCTCTCTGTTTAGCCTTTAATTTTATTTCATTGATTTTAATATTTTTTACTATTTGTTGTTGGAAATTAAATTCTTCTTTAGCTTGTAGAAGTTTAATTTCTAAATTTTTTTGTTTTGCTAAAAATTCCTCATTTATTTTTTCTTGGACTTTATGAATCATTTCTTTAACTGAGTTTGTAGGAAAACCTACTTCATTTAAAATTAATTCTGCTTTTCTATATTTCTCAATTGCTTTGTTATATTCTTTTTGATTAAAAGCATTTTCAGCGGCATCTAAGATTTCAAAAGCTTCTGTTTTGCGCATTTGCATAATCTGTTTCAATTTTTCTTGTTTTTGAATTTCAATTTTTTTTGCTTTTAGTCTTTCTTGTTCCCTTAGCATAAAATCAGATATTTTCTTCTGAAATTGTTCATCTTCAAATTTTTGATGCCTTATCGATTCAATTTCAATTTCTTTCTTTTGTTCTATTTCTCTTTTTCTAATTTCAATTACTTTTATAGTATCTTGTACTAACTTTAAATAATCACTTGTCCACCCAATTTCAGTTAAAATATTCATACCCTTTTGATAATCTAATAAAGCATTATCATAATCCTTTTGAAGTAATTGATTATATCCTTTATCAATGAGTTTAAAAGCTTCTTTCTCTTTTTCTATAGATTGAGTAGATACTAATTCTCTCCGTTGAATTTTTTCTCTCTCTTCAAGTGCTTTAATCCTCTCGGTCTCCCTTAAAATTCTTACTTTTTCAATAAATGCGAAATTTTCCTTCTCTTTTTCTATTGCTTCTGTTATAGATTTTTGTTTTATTAAATCCTTTTCTCTTTTTTTATCTTCAATATCCTTTATAGCTTTATTTAAAACTTGAATTTCTTCAATCCATTGAATTTGAGCAAAAATGTTTGCTACACTGTGGTATACTTCAATTGCTTCATCATATTTACCTAAGGAAATATAATTTTGAGCATTATCTAACATATTAAAAGCTTCTTCCTTCCTTTTTTCGCGGTATTCAATTTCTTTTTCTTTTTCTCTTAGTGTAATTTCTTTTTTCTTTAAATCTTCACGTTGTAATTTGATTTCTTTTATTAGCTTTTCTTGAAATAATCTCTCTTGTTTTTCTTTTTCTATGGATAATTTCAATTCTTCTTGTTTTCTAATTTCAGCTTCCCGTTTTTTATCCTCAACTGCAATTATGGAATTTTGAATTAAAGCTACTTCTTTATCCCACTGAATGTTTCTAAATATATCTATTGCTAGCTGATATAACTTTATTGCTTCTTCATATAGTCCTTCTTTAATTTTTATTTGAGCTTCTTCAAGTATATTAAATGCTTTTTCTTTTTCCTGTTCTTGTCGGTTCCTTAATGCTTCTTCTTTCTTCAGTTGCTCTTGTTTTTCTCTCATTTTCCGTTCTTCAAATTCTATTTTCTCTAGAATTCGCTTTTGAAATAATTGTTCTTCTTGTTGACTTCTGATGTCTAATTCTAATTCTTTAAAACGCTTTAAATCCTCCTCTCTCTTTCTTTCTTGAATATTTGAAATCATTTCTCCGATAGCAGACGTGGGGAAATTAATCTCATTCAAAATCAATTCTGCTTTACGGTAATTGTCAATTGATTTTTCAAATTCTCCTCGGATTAACAAATCTTGTGCATTATCCATTATTTTAAACGCTTCTGATTTGCGTTCCTCCAATTTTTTTATCATGTCCTCTTTTTCTTGTATTTCTATTTGTTTCTTTTGTAGTTTTTTACGTTCTTTAAGCATATATTCGCTAATTGTCTTTTGAAATAACTCATCCTCTCTCTGATGCTCTAATGAGATTTCAAATTCTTTTTGTTTCTGTCTTTCTTTCTCTTTTTCTTTTATTCTGATAGTTTGAATAGTGTCATTTAATAATTTTAAATATCTTTCATCCCAACCAATCTCCTTTAGAATATCTATAGCTTTATTATAGGTAGATATAGTGTTATCATAACTTTCTTCTTCAAGAAATTTATCTCCTTGTTCTATTAAATTAAATGCTTTTTGTTGTTTAGCAATATTCTGAGCAGAAAGTTGTTTTTGTTTCTCAGATATTTCTTTTTCCTTTAAGATTTCAGTTTTTTCTCTTTCAGTTCTATATCTTATTAGTTCAATAAAAGCTCTATCTTCCGCCTCCTTTTTAATTGCCTTTTCCAACAGTTTTTGTTTATTAATTTCATCTTGCCTTTTTTTTTCTGCAATTGAATGAATTGTTTCTTGAATTATTGGGATTTCTTCAGTCCATTGAATCTGAGCAAATATATTTGCAACATTATGATAAATTTGGAGAGCATCATCAAACTTTTTTTGAGAAAGGAAATTCTGAGCCTTTTCCAGCAAGCTAAAAGCTTCACTTTTCTTTGTTTCACGATAGATAAGTTCTTTTTCCTTTTCTCTAAATGTAAGCTTTTGTTCTAATAGCTTTTGCTGTTGAACCTTCATTTCTTGTGCAATCCGCTCTTGAAATGCTTTATCAAGTTTTTCACGATCTAATTCTGCTTGAAATTTAATCTGATCTTGTATCTCTTTTTCTCTCTTCTTATTTTCAATCTCTATTATAGCATTTTGGATGAGACTGATTTCATTCTGCCAATGAGCATCAGCAAAAAAATTAATTGCATATTGAAGTATTTCAATAGCTTTATCAAAGTTTCCCTCTTTGACATTATTTTGTGATTCTTCGAGTAATTTAAAACCTGCTTTTCTTCTCTCTTCACGAACTATTGATTCTTTCTCACGTTCCATTAACTTAATTTTCTCTTTCTGTAATTTTTCACGTTCTTGTTGCAAGTATTTTGAAATTTGCTTTTGAAATTCATCATCTTTCTTTTGTCTTTCAATATTGTCTTCTAATACTTTCTGTTTCAATATATTCTGTTTTCTTTTTAGTTCTTCAACTTCCCTGATCGAATTCTCAATCATTGGGACTTCTTCTACCCATTGTATTTCAGCAAAAATGTTAGCAGCATTTTGGTAGTACTTAATTGTATTATCATAATCACCTTTTTTTAAGAAGTCTATGGCAGAATCCAAGAATTCAAATGCTTGATTTTTCTTATTTTTAAATAATTTGATCTGTTCTTCACGATCTTTAAAAACTATTTCTTTCTTGTTTAAGCGTTCCCGTTCTTTATTTATTTGAACTGCAATTTGATTTTGAAAATCTAATTCTTCCCTCCTTCTTTCCTCTACTTTCTTTTGATCCTCATATTCTTTTTTGAGATGTGAGTGTTTAAGTTTTTCTACGTTGTCTATAGTATTTTGAACCATAGCTCTATAAGGTTCCCATCCAGAGCCCAAATCTGTGAGTAACGGTAAAGCTTTATGATAAATATTTATAGCCTCATCAAAATTTTTCTCTTTTAGAATTACATCTGCATTATCTAATATTTTAAAAAGTTCTTCTTCTTTCCTTTCTGTATCCCTCCTTTTTTCTTCATAAATTTCTCTCTTTTTTTCTAATTCTTTTACTGATTCAATAAATTGGTCTTTCTCTTTTTGATATATCGAATTTTGAAGCACCTTTAGATTTCTTTGTCTCTGTTCTTTTAATTGATTAGAAATCTCTTCGTTCTTTTGTTTACTTTTCACACTTTCAATCAATTTTAAAATAGGTTGGATATGTGAATCCCATTCTATCGATTTAAGTAGTTGAACTGCTAGGTTTAATTTCTCAATTGATTCCCCATATCTTTTTTCTCTTTCAAGCCTATTACCAATATCTACTAAATTAAAAGCTTTAAATTGAATTTCTTCTTCATATCTTTTCTTTGTTTCATATTCAATTAGGTTTTGTTTTTTTTGTTCTGCCTCTTTTTCTAAAATAATTTTGCTTTCTTCAATATCAGTTGTCAATGGTACAGCCTTCTCTAATTGATGTTTATCTAATTCTAATTTATCTTTCTTTAGTTTTTCAATTATTGTTTGGATTTTTTGAGTTTGAACCTTCCAACCAATGGAATTCAATAATTCTATAGCCCTTTCATAGTTCTTTATTGCAGTATCATATTTTTTATCTTTCTCAAACATTTTAGCAGCATCAATATGAGCAAATGCCTCATTTTGTATATTTTCTTCACGTTGCTTTTTTTTTTTATAGCTCTCTAAGACTCCTGCTTTTTCAACACTACTTTTTTGCCCAAACATGCCAACAACCTCTGGTGTTTCATCTGGAACTATTTGGCTTACTTCGGTTTTTAATTCAGTTTCCGGTTGTTGAGATTTTTGGTCAAACTTTTGTTGTTCGGCTTCTTTAGCAAGTTTCTTTACCTTAATTTTTAAATTCTCTAATTGTTTTTCAGACCAACCAGCATCAACTAATAAATTAATGGCAGATAAATATTGTTGAATAGAATCTTCAAAAAAGCCATCAAATTCTAACCTTTTGGCTCCTTCTAATAAAGCAAAAGCTTGATCTTGAATTTGTTCAATTTGTGCTTTAGTTTGAGTTCGCTGATATAATCTATCTTTCTGAATGAAATCTTTTAATTCCCCAATCCTATCATAAATTTCTTGAATTCTATGCATTAAAAATCCGCTTTGTTTAAGCAAATCAGCAGCTTTTTGATAATTTGAAATTGCATCTTCTAGATTTTTTTCTCCCTCAAATTTTTGAGCAATTTCTAAAAATTTTAAAGCATCTTCTGCTAACTCTTCTGGCTTTTGCAATTTAAACAAATCTGGTAGTTATTATTTTGAATTATAAATAACTTATATATTTCTTACTTTAATTTAACCACACTAAGTAATTAAATTTTTTATATTGTGATAATTATTTTAACTAAATTATTGAAATGGATTAATAATCTTAATTTTACATGAATAAAAATTTCAAATTTTTAAAAACAATAAAAATAATTAATGAAGTAAAGATATGGAGAGAAAAAGTAAAAGTATCCTTATAGATTTTGAACCAATTTCAAGACGGTTGTATGTTTCAAAAGATAGCACAATCTATGAATTATTATCTGAAATAAATATACCAATTAGATCTATCTGTGGAGGGTTAGGAAAATGCGGAAAATGTAAAATTTTAGTTCAAAAAGGTCATGAATTTCTAAATGAACCCACTGGAACTGAAAAAAATTTTATAAATGAAACAGAAATTCAAAATGGATGGCGTTTAGCATGTCAAGCCCAACTTAATATAAATAATAAAGCAGATTTGAGGGAGTATGAATTATCTCAGATAAGAATTTTTTTACCTAGTCAATTGTTGCTAGAAGATTTTAAGATTCTTACATCAGGTATGAAAAAGTTTATAAAATTGGAACCAACTATCGAAAAAATTTATTTGGAAGTAAAAAAACCTTCATTAAAGGACCCAAATGCGGATTTTGAAAGAATAGAAAAAGAAATTATTACTAAAATAAAAAATTTGAAGAAAAACAGCAAAATAGATTTCGAATTTAACATATTAAATGATATTCCTAATACACTCAGAAGAAATAATCACAAAATCACAATAGTTTTATGGAATAATCAGAAAGTTATTGCTTGTGAACCCAATAATACGATTGAATGCAATTATGGTATTGCTTTTGATATTGGCACAACCACTATAGTAGGTTATTTAATAAATTTAAATAATGGTAAAATTTATGCTGTAGATTCAAAATTGAATAGCCAAACAGCCTATGGGGAAGATTTGATCACAAGGTTGACATATATTAAAGATAATAAAGAGAATCTTAACAAATTAAATTCTTCGGTAATAAATGATTTAAATGAAATAATTTCAAATTTATGTCAAAAAGCAAATATCATACCTTCTAATGTGTATGAAGCCACAGTTGTAGGAAATTCTGTTATGCATCATATTTTTTTAGGTATAGATCCAATTAACATTGGATTAAGTCCCTTCATCCCAGTAGTTCAAAGAGCTCTTGATGTTAAAGCAGAGAAATTAAGACTTAAAATCTCAAAAAATGGAAATGTTTATACAGCACCTATTATTGCGGGATTTGTAGGGGCTGATACAATTGGTGTAATACTGTCTTCACAAATTTATAACGAAAAATTATTAACATTAGCTATAGATATTGGTACTAATGGAGAAATAATTATTGGTAATCGGAATAATTTAATTATAGGTTCATGTGCAGCAGGATCTGCTTTAGAAGGTGCCCATATAGATAATGGAATGAGGGCTGCTGCAGGTGCTATAGACAGCATTAAGATTGATATTACTAATTTTGACGTCTCTTACACAACAATAAAGAATAAAAAACCAATAGGTATATGTGGATCTGGATTAGTTGATGGTATAGCTCATATGTTAAAATCAAAAATTATTACTAGAAGTGGTAATTTCAATCGAGAACTAATTGATCACGAGAGATTTATTAAAAATGGAAAAAATATAAAATTTATTATTGCTAATAAGGAAGAAACATCAATAGGTAGGGAAATTACAATTAGTCAGAGCGATGTACGTCAAATTCAAATGGCAAAAGCTGCTTTCTATTCTGGAATGCGAATTATCTTAAATCATCTAAATAAAAATCCAAGGATTGAGCAAATTTTCTTGGCAGGCGCGTTTGGCAACTATATCAATCCCTATAATGCAAAATTCATAGGAATGATTCCTGATATTCCTGACGATAAAATATTTCAAATAGGAAATGCTGCTGGAATTGGAGCACAACACATTTTACTTAATAAAGGTTTAAGGACAAACGCACAAAATCTTTTACGTAAAATTGATTATATTGAAATTGCAGTAGAAAAGAATTTTCAAAAAGAATATGCTGAAGCTATGTATTTTCCTCATTTGAATCTTGATTTTTTTCCAAACCTTAAAGAATATAAAGATATCCCAAAAAGATGAAAAAATAGTATTTTGAGTAAAATACTTAAATTTTGAAATTTTATAAAATTTTTATAAGTAAAGAAGATATATATTTTAGATAAATTACTATATAAATAATTTAAAAATGATAATTATTTAAAAGAAAAATATTTAAACTTTTAATTTATTAAATCTTTAAATTAACTTATATACATAACTTAAAAATATAAAACGACATGAGTGAAGCTTTATGTCAAGTTTCAAATTAAAAGTATTATTGACAGGAGCCGCTGCTGTAGGAAAAACTAGCCTAGTTCAGCGTTTTATCAAAAATAGATTCCAAGCTAATTATAAATTAACTGTTGGTGTCGATATTTTAACCAAAGATGTTGAATTTAGACCGGGAGAAATTGCTACTCTGAGCATTTGGGATATAGGAGGTCAGCAGCGCTTTGAGTTCATTAGATCAACCTTTTATAAAGGTGCAGCAGGAACTTTGTTAGTATTCGATTTAACAAGAGAACAAACATATACAGAAATCCGGAAATGGTTAACCGAGATAAGACAATTTGCAGGTGATATTCCGTTTGTATTAATAGGAAATAAAGCAGACTTAATGGAAGATGTTGGTGTGGTAATAGATCGAGATGAAGCTCGCTCTTTCGCAGAAAATGAGGGAAGTATTTATATTGAAACCTCTGCTAAAACGGGTGTTAATGTTGATGAAGCTTTTACCGAACTTACTCGTCGAATTATTGATTCAAGAACTTAAATTCTGCTATTCTATTTAATGCTCCTATTTTTAAAATGACATTTTTAAGTTTGATTTCGATCTAATTTAATAAAATTCTTTAAAGTCTTCATAAAGGTCGTCATGAATAGCATTTATAGCATCAATTAATTTATCTCTTTTTATTACAAGAGACAAATTTAATTCATTATGGCCTTGGGAAATTGCTTTGACAATAATGTTCTTCTTTCCTAAAGCATTAAATATTTTTGTTTTTGTATTGGTATCAAGAATTTTTATGCCAGATATATTTATTACAGCAACCTCTTCCCATTTAATTTCAAAAAATTCTGAGAAGAATCTCGAATTTTTTAAAGCATTAATTGCTCTTTCAGAATCTTGTTCACTTACAATAAATGATGTACTTACTTCAGATGAACTTTGAGCTACCAGAGAAACGCTGATTTGATTTTTACTCATCCTTTTAAAAATTTTTGCTAAAACACCGGGAACATCAACCAGACTTCCAGAACTAACAGTTATTATTGTTGAAAAATCTACAGCAGAAATACTTTTTATTTGTTCCTTATCACTAATTTCAGAAATAAGTGTGAAGTTCTTATCTAAAGGTTTTTCAAAATTTCTAATTTCCAATGGAATTTTATACTTTTCAATAGCTTCCAAACATTTAGGATGGAGGATTTTTATTCCAAAATTAGCAATATGCTTAGCTTCTTCATAATCTAAATTCTTTATAAGAGAAGATTTAGGAACAAATCTAGGATTTATCGCTAACAACCCATCAACATCCTTCCATAATATAACTCTAATTTTTTTATCGTCCCCCACATTATATAATGACCTTGCTATAATAGTTGCAGTATAATCAGAGCCACCCCTCCCAAGTGTAGTTACATATCCTATTTTGTTTCTACCTATAAAACCAGTTAAGCAAACAATAATATTTTTATTAGGAGTTTCAAGAAGTGGAACTAATAATTTTTTAATTCGAGCATTAGTTAAATCATATAAAGGATAAGCATTATTAAATTCATCATTAGTTATTATTAACTTATTAGCAGGGATAAAAACAGAATCTATCCCATTACTCAGAAGGTATTGATTTAATATATAAGTCGATAATAATTCTCCAAAACTCATTATATAATCTTTATAATAAGGTTCTAAACCAAATTCTTTAATATCCGAAAATGCATCCTCTAATTCACTTAGTTTTTCATCAATCCAATCTCTTGCCTTAATAGAATTTTCAGAATCTTCGTCAAAGATCTGTTCTATGATATCTATATGCTTTTTTTCAATTAAAGCGATATATCTATCCGTTTCACCTTCATCTTCCAAGGAATCAGCTATTTTTAAAAGTAAATCTGTTATTCCATTCAATGCAGATGCAATATATACTTTTTTAACGTCTTTATAGATATTTGTAATATTGAGAATTTTATTAAAAGCACTTTTATCTATTAAACAAGATCCTCCAAATTTCATTACATAAATTGGCATTTTGTTCGCTATTTTCTTTTAAAATATTTGATCTTTCAATATTAAATATTTATAATATTTAATTAGTTAAATTTTATTCATTTCACATTCTTAAATAAAACTAAAATCCAATAGTAAATTTATAATTATGATGATTGATCTTCACTTGCATTCAACGGCATCGGATGGTTCAGATACACCTTCTCAGTTAATAAATCAAGCTATTGAATTAAAATTAAAAGCAATTGCTATAACCGATCATGATACTATAGATGGTGTAGAAGAATTCTTGTCTTTCGGAGAACTAAAACAAGTTATTGTAATCCCTGGAATAGAAATTTCAATCAGACATGAACTAAAAAGAGAATTAATTGATGTTCATATAATTGGTCTAAATATAGATTATACATCAACTAAATTAATTAATACAATTAATGATCAAATTATGGGAAGAGTAGAGCAAAAAAAGGCTATATGTAAACGACTTAGGGAAGAATTTGGATACAATATATCATTTAAAGAAGTACAAGGATTAACCGAAAGTCAGATAATAGGACGACCTCATATTGTTGAGATTATGAAAAAAAATAATCCAAAAAAAGTTCAAGGTAAATCTAAAAATGATTTATTCGAAATGATTAGTATCGGGGGTTCTGCATATGTGGAAAGGGAAGTGGAGTTAAGTCTCGAAGAGTCAATCGAATTAATTAATTCTGTTGGAGGGATTTCTATTTTGGCACATCCAGGAATTTATAATATATCAGATCATAAGAAATTTATTAAAATGCTAATTAGTACGGGAATTAAAGGTATCGAAGTAGAATACCCTTATGCAAAAAATCGACCATATGCCGGAACAGATAAATCCAAATGGGCTCAGGATCATTTTCCTGGATATTTTCATAAGATTGCTGAAGAGTATAATCTTATTAAATCGGGAGGATCAGATTATCATGGAAAGGAAAAAAATATTAAAATGGGGGAAGCTAACGTCCCAGATAAGTATTTAAAAAGTTTAATTTAACGTATTTTCAAGATATTTGATTTTTCAATCTTCAATGATATCTTCAATTTCTTGAATTTGATCATCAATTTTATCCATCATTATTTTTATTTTACTCTTTTTGTCTTCAAGTTCTGCTGATGTAATTTCACCTGTAAGTTCTTGCATATCAAAATCTAATGTCATTTTAGTCAAATGTGTTTTTTTAATCTTTAATTCCGTAAGTGATTGATTCAATTTTTCTCTTTGTTGAGGTGATAATATCTTGGGTTTTTTTTGAGATTCACTACTGATTGATTCTTTTTTAATTTCCATAGCTGATAATTCTTTTTTTACTTCACTTGTAATTGGAGAATTTTCTTGAGATACTTGTTTTATTGGGATTTTAGGAGAAATTGAAATTTCTGGTTGAATCATACTCGATTTGGCTTTTTCTTCCATTAATTTTAGTGGTGAAACTGGAATAGGTGCTTTAAATTCTTCCTTTTTGCCGATTTGACTATCTGATGACATTTTTAATTTCGATTTAGCATCATTAGGAACGACTCTCACCGATTTTGTTCTTGCTCTAATCATAAAATCTTCGGGATTTAATTTTAAAACTCCTCTTTTAACTTCAGAATTTATAGAGGGTGGTATTTCTTTATCTTCTGATTTTGATTCATGCAATTCTACACGTGAGCTCGAGATTTTGAACGGCCTTTTAACTTTTGGTGTATCTAGTGGTTTAGGTGATGCTTGTTCAGGGGGTAATATTGGAGGAAGTGGAGCTGTCGTTATGGTTTGTTTTTGAATCGGTTTTTGTTCTATTTTTACTTTTGCTTTAGTAGTTTCATGAATTTTCGGAAATTCGGTTTCAATAGGAGTTACTGGGACAGGAAGCGAAGCTTCTACTTTCTTGAGCATATCTTTTATTTTTTGTGATTTTTCAAAAAATTCTCTTCCTAATGAATCATCTCCTAATTCTATACATAAATCACTTATTTTGTCAAATAAAAAAGTTGCTTTATTAAAATCAGCATTCTTCAAAGCTTTCAAGGCTTCCTCAGTAAATTTATCTCTTTCTAGCAGAGGTTTTAAAAGAGGTGAAACTTCAGCACTCATTTCTAAAATGTCAGCTATTATTTGAATCATTTTATCACGATTATTTGGATCTACCGCAATCATAGAATAAGCTTTTAATCCTAAAATCTGTTCAATTTTTACAGCATTTAAAGCTCCCTTTAAATCTTGTTTGTTAGCAACTGCTGCTGATTGGGCATGGGGTGCTTGCTCTTTTATTATTTCTAAGAAGTACTTGCTTTTTTCCACATTTTCTAAAGTAGAATCAGTAATTAGAAGAACCGCATCACTTCCTTTAATGAAATTATTCCATAAATAACTAAATTGCTCTTGACCTGCAAAATCCCATAAATGAAAATGCAATTTGCCAATTTTTATTGTTGCTATGTCTCCTGTAATTGTGGGTATATGTCGCATAGGAATTTCGTCAGCTTTGATTAATTTAGTAATAGTAGTTTTTCCAACTCCAGAAAAACCAACCAATGATATTTTAGGTCGTAAATTTCTATGAATAGAATCAACAGTTGGGTCAAATACTTCAAAAGTTTTAGCATCAAAATGATGTGGCAAAATATCTTCAAATATGTTGAGAAATTCATTTTTACATTTTACTAGTTCTTTCTCTATATTTTCAAATTTATCTGTTAAGCTTGTAACAAATAAAAATAGGAGATTTGCTTCCTTCTCTGTTATATAAGAAACTCTAAATTTATAATAATCGTGATAATCTATTTTAGATTCAGTTCCTATGAATGCTTCATCAATAATATCTTCAACCAAAAGATCCAAAGCTTCCTGTTTTATAGCTTTTCCAAAATGTCTGTAATATAGAAGTTCATTACCTCTGTACACAAATACTTGTCTTAAAATGATCTCTCACCGGAGCTAATAGAAATTGTATTTCTCTATGTTTAATTTGATATATTCTTAACTAAATCTTTAATAATCGAGTATTTAACATTTAAAAATTTTTCTTTTAATGAAGATTCTCCAATTTTTTTATATTTAATATAAAACCTTAGAAAATTTTTTAGTCTCCTCTTCTGTTATAATTTCACTTAATTTGTTTAAAACGTTTGTAGAATTATGGAACATATTTTGATATTATTATACTTAGTCTGAAAAATTAAATCAAATTATTCTTGTAAATCTTTTAATAATTTCTCTATTTCTAGAATTTTTTCATCGATTCTTTCATTGTATTTATTAATTTCTTTCTTTTTTTCTTCAACTTTATCTTTAGTAATTTGTTTCTCTAATTCTTGCATATCCAAATCTAAACTCATCTTAAATAAATTAGTCTTTCTTATCTTCAAGTCTATTAATTCTCTTTTAAGGCTTTCTACTTCAGTGTTTTTGATTGTAGAAGGAGGTTGAGGAATTTTTTCAGTATCTTCTATTGGTTTCGTTGGAATTGTGTGTTTAACAGCTTCTTTACTTTGAATTTGATTTAGAGGAGCTTCTGTATCTTTTTTAATTACATTTTTGACATGAGCATAAGCACTTGTTTTCAGTTTAAATTTAGCATCTTTTGGGACAACACCTACTGTCTTTGGGCTAATTTTTACCATAAAATCTTCAGGGTTTAATTTTAAAACTCCTTTTTTAACTTCAGGTTGAGAATTTAAAACTTTTTCTTGATCCTCCAACTTTTTACTAGACCGAACCCACTCTTTATGTTGAATTTGTTCTATTTTATCTTCTGTTCTTGAAGTATCATCCGTTATTTCTTTTTGTTCGATTTCTGATTGAGTCATTTCTGATAATAATGGTTGAGCAACTTCCATAGCTTTGATTGAGATTTGTGGTTTTGACACAATTTTTTTTTCTATTGAATCTTGCATTTCAGAAGCTTTAGATTCTTCAACAATAATAGATTTTTTAGAAATATCCAAATCATGTTGAGAAGGTTCTGTTTCCTTTAGCATACCTAAAATTTTCTGTGATTTTTCAAAAAATTCTTTTCCTAGAGAATCATCTCCCAAATCAATGCATAGGTAACTAATTTTATCAAATAATAATGCTGCTTTTTCAAAATCGGCTGACTTTAATGCAGTAGTAGCTTCTTCTATTAATTTATCCCTCTCTAATAAAGGTTTTAATAAAGGTGAAACTTCAGCACTCATTTCTAATATATCAGCAATAATTTTAATCATTTTATCTCTATTGTTAGGATCATTTGCTATCATTGAGTAAGCTTTTAAACCTAAAAAGCTTTCAATTTGAACCGGAGATAAAGCTCCTTTCAAATCTTGTTTATTCCCTATTATCGCTGTGTGAGCATAAGGTGCTTGTTCTTTTATCAATTCTAAGAAGAACTTACTCTTATCAACATTTTCTAACGTAGAATCAGTGACTAAAATCACTGCATCGCTACCTTTAATAAAATTATTCCAAAGATAACTAAATTGTTCTTGTCCAGCAAAATCCCATAAATGAAAATGTAATTTCCCTATTTTAACTGTTGCAATATCACCAGTAATTGTAGGTATATGTTGTACTGGAATCTCTTCTGCTCTTATTAATTTAGTAATAGTAGTTTTTCCAACTCCAGAAAATCCAACTAATGAAATCTTTGGTCGAAGATTTTTATGGATTGAATCTACTATTGGGTCAAAAACCTCAAAAGTTTTTTTATCATATCTCTCATTTAATATTTCTTCAAATAGGTTAATAAAATCGGTTCTACATCTCAATAATTCCTTTTTTATATTTTCAAATTTATCTGTTAAGCCAGAAAGAAATAAGATTATTAAGCCCAGGTCTTTTTTTGTTATATACGAGACTTTAAATTTATAATAATCATAAGATTCAACTCTATCTTCGCCTCTAGAATCTTCATCCTTTAAAATCTCTGTAACAAGATAATTTAAGACTTCTTGTTTAAGAGCCTTACCAAAATGTCTATAATATAAGAGTTCATTACGTTTATATATTAAAATTTGTCTTAATATGTTATTTCACCAATAAGGTATGCAATAATTATTGTATATAAAATTTGCATTTCATCTAATTATATATCCAAATATATTATTCAAATTAACATTATTTACCATAAGATTTTGATTATTCTATTCAATTCTTTATTAAAAAAACTAAAAACTACAAAATTTCCTTTTTTTCAAATTTTCACATACTTTTATCAAAAATACTTTTAATCCGTGGGAAAAATTATCATTATTATATTGTTCAATTAATGTAAATCTATTTATTTATTTTTATTTGCCATAAAACTAAATTTATTTTGATATTATTATAGAAAAAATCATCAGTTTTTTGACTTTTAGATACTTATCTTTTGCGAATTATTTCGATAAAAAGCTCCCCTTAAAATAGATAATTAAGATTATCTCTTATTTGGAAATAAATTATAAAAATAATAAAAATGAAAAAATAAAAAATTTTAGATGATTTTTGGTATTATTTTTCCTCTGATCTTAGATTATAATACACATCTTCAAGGATTTCGAGATATTCTATCAATGCTTTATTTGATAATGATTTTTGGTCATATGAGGTTTTAATGACTTGCAAAAGATATTTTGGAAATATCAAATCTATATAAAAATCAGATAATAGTGCATAATATTCTCTCTTCATTTCATCTTGGAAAACAGCAATCAATTGAAGTTCCCATAAGGTTTTTACCACGCTATAGGGATCAGTCACCCCTTTGACTTTTAGCTTTTCTAAATCTTGTCTCGAGACAATCGAATTTCGTAATAACCTTAGTGTCAAGTGAATCTGAGGATCACTTAAAATTTTAACGATTTTTAAATTATCTTCATTGGTAGGGACATAACTTTGAAAAAATTTCTTCACTAGTTCTAAATATTCTTTTTTAAATTGTGTTGGTAGTCCACGATTAATAGGATCTTCTATTAATTCTAAAGGAGGAGCCCTCAGCATAAAAATATCATTAATTAGCACAATTAATTCTGAGAGTAATCCTTTTACAGAAATTTGCTTTATGATTCCTTTCTTTAACAAATCGGATAAAGTAGCTTCTAAATCAATAAACTTTTCGGTATACTTGTCTTTAAACCATATTACTAATTCTGATTTACTAATTATTCCTGCTTCTCTTAAATATTCTATAATCATCCTTTTAGCTTCATCTTGGTAGGTAAGAGCTAATATTTCTTCATCACTAAAAGTTGGATATAATGACAGACGTTGGAAATAAGAGGGCATAAGCATTTTATATGAATCATCTTCAATACTCTGTAGGAGCCCCCGTAAAGCATCAGCCATTCCTCCTTCATAAAGATCGGGATCGTCCTCCGAATCTAAAATTAAAAGAAGATAATAACCTTGTTCAGGGCCAGTGTAATAAGAAACAATGTTCAATGAACCAACACTCAGTGTTATTGTCCCTTTTTCTCCGCTATATTCATGTGTACTATATATTTGCATACAAGTCTTTTCTGAAATTATGGTTTCTTCTGGATATTTAGCTAAAATTTCTGTTCCTACTCTTTCATTCCATTCCATCAGTACTAATCCAATTGGTGTTAACTCATGAGTTTTAGATATATCACTAGTTCTTTTTTGTAATTTTTCACCCTTTTTGATTTTCTCACCCTTAATATTTAATATTTCTGCTAAAGATAGATCAAGATTTTTCCATCTATAATTTACTCTTTCTACAATAAATGCTTCTTTATTGCGATATAACAAAGATTCGTCTATAGATTTGCCTTTTTTAATTGTTTTTTTCATTTCCCTTACTTTTCTTACGAACACGGGTATTTTAGCTTTTTGATACACTCTATACCCTACAATGCTCCCAACTAAGGCAACTGCTACAGATAAGATCAGTAAGAAATAAAATGTAGGAATTCCAGGAAAGATCTGCTCCATTTCAACCACAATGACAATGTCAAATTCTTGAGAAATATAATCTTCTTTTGTAATATTTATAGTTCCTGTAACTGTGTTCGACGTGAAAAAGGCATCTATATTATATGTTGGAAAATTAAATATATATGTACCATTCCCAATATGAGTAAAATTATATAGATTTCCCATTATTGCTAAAGTTATTGTAGCGTTATGTAATCTACTATTTTCTTTTGTTGGATCAGTTAGAATTATTTGAATTGGAACAGAATAACCTTTTACTACACTCGTTCTTCTATCTTGAAAATTATCACTTAGAATAGGTTCACCAATCTCCCTCTTTTTAATAGTTAAAATAATCATTGCATTCTTACGGTCGTAATTATCTTTCTCTAAAGCAATAATTAAGAAATATTCCCCTAAAGCTCTTGATTCCGTGTTAAAATCCAAGACGTAGGTGTTATCTATAGTAGAAATTATGTTTCCATTACCACTCTCAATGACATTTCCTTCATTATCATATCGTTCCCACACATAATATTGAGTTTTTAAGTTAGAAATTTTAGTTCCTCGTAGTGCGTCAGAAAAGACAAAAGTAAAATTGATTGCATCCTTCACGTACACACTTTCGATTTTTCTGAAAAATTCTGAGGATTGATTTAGCAATGTAGGACGATTTAAAACGATTAAACCTAGATCTTTTACAGTTGTCTTATAATGCTCTTTATATATAGTAAATCTTGTAGTATACTCATCAGCATCAAGTAAAGTGGTATCGATTATTTTTAGGTAATATTCTAAATCTGTATCGTATTGAACTGGACCATAAATGGAAGGGGCTTCAACAATAGCATAACTTAATGAACCTATTATCTCATAAGATACTGTTCGCGAATATTGAATTGAAAGTAAAAGAGTAAAATTCACGGGTGAGGACGTTTCAATAACCGCATGTAAGAGTTGCTCCTTAGAGAAACCTGAAAGGGAAAAAGCACCTGTTCCTAGAGCATAATCAGAAACACCAAATTTTTGCCCTCCTATCGTGATATTCATTGCTAATTGTGAAGGAAAGAAATAATTTGAATGGCTTTTTATGCTTTTGATCCATAATACAGCTTCTTGCTCATTCCAACTACTCTCAGCAGCATTTACTTGAAATAACCCTCCATTAGTAATCCCTTTGTCTGAAATTGTGCGATTTAATGAATCCAAAAATTGATTCTTATAAAAACCTTGAATATATTCCACTTTAATAATGGCATTAAAGATGATATTTGGATTACCTTCAACAGTAAATAAGAATTGGTTTCCTATAGGATAAATATATCTATCATCTATTATTAAGGTGCCTGTCCCAAGAGCACCAGAGCCTAATGAATATGTGTAGCCTTCATTCGTAGTGATGTTTAGGTTTGTTAAAGTTGATAAATCTACTGGGCTCCAATCTGAGCTATCATAACACTCAAAAATCTCAAAAGTGACATTGCTGATAATCCATCCTTCCACTTTGGCTAAAAGGGAAATTTCACTACTGATATTGAATTGAGAATATTGTACATTTATAGCATCCCTGATAAAATATGCATCTGCTATAATGTCAACAGTGTTGTCAAAAGTACCACTAATTATAAACTCAAAATTATTATCATTTGTACGACTGGCTCTATTTAGATTTAATGTGATTCCTGTCCATGTTCCTTGAGTATAATCCCATCCACTGTGATTGTAATCAAAATAATAAGCAAAAGTCCCATAAGGATCTTCGATTGTAAGATTAATATTAGTAATATCAGTATTCCAAGTAATATTATAAAGATTCAAGACTACCTTGGATAAATTCCAATGAGTTTCTATATCAGAAATTAGGAAATCAAACTCATGATTGATACTTTGGAAGACCATATTTTCTACTGTAAGAGTTTCGGAATTACTGCCATAAGAATTTAATGTCATATTCACACTTTCCAACCAATATGCTGATATGTCTGAATCATCATTGTTCGATTGATTTAATTTTACTTCATTCTCCAAAATATTTAATTGAAGAATTCTATCAGAAGGAATGGTGTATCCCGATTTATAGGCTGATATTATAAGAATATACCTCTTTTCGCTCTCAAGTTGTTTAGTATCGATTTTTACAAAATGCCTCCCTTCATTATCTTCTTCCATTGAAAACGCTCCTGATCTCAATGTAATTCCACCCAATAATAAATCATATCTCATTGAGTCTGCATAAACGGGTCCTAAAAGTGATTCATACCCTTCTTCTACTTTACTCACATTAAATAACGTCCGTAGCGTCAATAAAGTACCCCATTCGACTTCGATATAATCTGTAGGATTTAATGATATTAATTCGGTTTGAAATTTACTCAGATCAATTAAAATTCTAAATTCTAAATAATCCATAGTCGTAACTGTAAAACTAGTCTCATTCACTTCCGCGGGGCCTCCAACTGTTTGATTAAAGAGTTTATCAGCTCCAAAAAATTCAATGCGAAGTGAATAATCTCCACCTATCTCTAAGGACGTTAACCACCTCAAAATTGCCTGCCCATTTATATCAGTGGTTAAATTAACAATACTAGGGCCTAATGGATTGCCAAGAGTCAATTTAAGTTTCGCTCCACTGACAGGTATATACGGGGCATCAATAGTTTTTATTGTAAATTCTATGGATGTTAATTCTACTTGTACCTGAATGGTTGCATTAACAGTAGTTATGTCTCCAGAAGCCAGCGTAATTAGAGGAGGATTATAAATTGCATTGCTATAATAGATAGTGTAGTTATATGTAGAAGGAGGGGCATTAATCCACCAAAATTTAGCATGGCCTGTGGGATCGAGTACACATTTTTTAAGCTGATGCGTAGCATTTCCTACAATTATCCATCCCGATTCAACAGGACTGGTATCCACGTCAATTACTTCAAAGAAATGAGTACTTACATCACAAATTAAATTAATAGTTTGAAATGATTGATCAAGCATAATTGCCTGAGATGTGGAATTTACCACTTCAACAATATTTCCAATATTTGAACTAATAGTGGCTGTAAAATTGTATTCCCCTTCAAGAATATTGGTGAAACTTACACTACCATTAATATCACTAATACCTTGATCAATTATATCCAAATATTGAAACATCGAAATAGTAATATTAGGGAGTAAATTACCATATAAATCTAAAGCGTTAATTAAAACATCAACTTCTAAAACCGGTTTAGAATGTTTTTCACTACTTATATTGTAAAAATTATTAGGATTATATTGATTGTAATATTCAGTTGCAACCCATCCTTCAGACCTGTAGTCACTTAATACCCGAAATTCATCTAAATATCCCTTAAAGCTATTTGAAGATCTACCAAAATAAAAGGAACTCGTATCTGCAATAAGAGAATACCCTCCTATATTTGTCGAAGGCCCTAATTGACCATTATTATATGTTTTTAGGTAGGTTCCATCGTAGGAATATGTAATATAATTCCATTCTAACCGATTAACCTCTACATTATTATATGTCGTACCATGAGTAACGAATTGAATGTCAGATTGATATCTTGCTGTACCTGGAGGGAACACA